>JADGOT010000317.1 GCA_017882805.1 Glaciihabitans sp.
GCCGCGGTGTGGGTGTCGCCAATGAGACCGTATTCCTCGATGTTCAGGGGCATTTGTCAATCCTGACAGCTAGTTTTGAACAATGCCTTCCCGTCGACGCACTCTCGTCATACTCGGAGCAAGCGGTGACCTCACCGCCCGTCTCCTGCTTCCCGGTCTCGGCCAGCTGATTTCGAGGCGACCCGATCTCGATCTCGAGCTTGTTGGTATCGGGTCGATTCCGATGACGCCGGCGCAGTGGCGCAAGCGCGTCACTGAATCGTTTAAGGCGGGCGATGCAGATGCTGCGGCAGTCAAGTCCGTGATCGCAGCAAGCACCTATCGCGTGGCCGACGCGACCAGCGCGGATGACCTCGCCAAGATCTTCGCGGACTGCACCGGCACGCCTGCTCTCTATTTCGCTTTGCCGCCCGCTGTCACCGAGATGGTCGTCGAGACACTGGCCACAATGACGCTTCCGACTGGGATCGTGCTGGCGCTCGAGAAACCGTTTGGCACCGACCTGCGAAGCGCGCAGGCGCTCAATCGCCTTCTGGCGACCTTCGTGCCCGAGCGTCAGGTGCACCGCGTCGACCACTTCCTGGGCAAGTCGACCGTGCTCAATATCCTCGGCCTGCGATTCGCAAACCGACTGTTCGAGGAGAGCTGGAACGCCTCCAATATCGCTCGAATCGAGATCAACTACGACGAGCAGCTCGGGCTTGAGGCTCGCGCCGGCTACTACGACCACGCCGGGGCGCTCGTCGACATGATCCAGAGTCACCTCCTGCAGGTGCTCGCTGTGATTGCGATGGAACCGCCCTCGACGCTCGACTCGGACGATCTGCGGGGAGCCATGGCGCAGGCACTACGTGCGACCCGCATCTGGAAGAACGACGCGAAGACTGCGAGCAGGCGGGCTCGCTATACCGAGGGAACCGTGGGTGGGGTCACGCTCGGTTCCTATGTCAAGCAGCCCGGCGTCGACCCCGCTCGCAGCACCGAGACTCTGGCAGAAATGGTGTTCGCTGTCGACAACTGGCGCTGGGCGGGGGTGCCGTTCGTGCTGCGATCGGGGAAGGCGCTGAGCGACGATCGCAAAGACATCGTGATTACCTTCAGAGAGGTTCCGCACCTTCCCACCGGGATGATCGGGCACGGGGAGCCCACGCAGTTGCGCATCTCGCTTGATCCGCACCGGATGGAGCTCGACCTGAACATCAACGGGGAGGGCGACCCATTCACGTTGGATTCCGTGACGCTCGGTGCGACCTTTGCCGATTCCGATCTGCCCGCCTACGGCGAGGTTCTTGAGGGCATCCTGACGGGGGATGCGACGCTCTCCGTGCGCGGAGACGTAGCCGAGGAGTGCTGGCGAATCGTGACACCCGTGCTCTCCGCGTGGGCCAAGAAAACCGTGTCCATCGAGAACTATGCAGCAGGATCCTCAGGACCGAAGAGCTGGAAGCAACTGCCGCGGGACTGAGGCAGGTCACTACCTCGAGTAGGTAGGGAGCACTCCGAGCTCCGTGAGTTGCTCAGAGAGGCTCGCGCCGTCCGGGGCGTACAGCCAGTGGGACGAGTTGTCGGGCACTTCGTCCGCTTGACTTCTGCGACTGCCGGCGAGGACCGCCTGTCCGGGAGACAGCTGCCGGATGCACACGGCGGTCACATTCCGCGGGTGAGCGCGTGTGAACTCCCCATAGAGCTCCTCGTCGTGCTGCCCGTCATCGCCGACCAGCAGCCACTTCAGCTTCGGAAACTCGGTGGCCAGCCGCGCAAGGTTCTCCCGCTTGTGCTGCTTTCCGCTGCGGAACACCCGGTCGTGGGTCGGTCCCCAGTCGGTGAGCAGCAGTGCTCCGGCCGGATAGAGGTTTCTCGAGAGGAATCGGGTGAGTGTGGGCGCGACATTCCACGCGCCCGTCGAAAGATAGATCACCGGGGCGCCGGGATACTCGCGCACGAGCCGCTCATACAGCACGGACATCCCAGCGACAGGAGTCCGGGCGTGTTCATCGAGTACGAACGTGTTCCACGCGGCCAGCAGTGGTCGGGGAAGGGCAGTCACCATCACCGTGTCGTCAATATCGGACACGATGCCGAAGCGGGCTCCCGCACTGACCACGAAGACCGGAGCGGTTACGGTTCCCGAATCCTCGGTTCGCATCGTGATGGTGTTCCACCCCGCGGGCAGGTCAAGATCGAGGCGCGTATCGATGACTCCGCCGCGGTCTGCCGTGACCCGGTGCTCCGTGCCACCGGCCGAAACGACGACGATGACCTCCCCGGCGGGCACGCTCGTGAAGCTGCGCCAGCCGCGCACGCTTCGAGCTCGAGACTTCCCCGTGGAGCCACCGCGGTCTGGTCGAACGAGCAGAACGCGGCCGAGAACACGTATCCAGCCTTTCCCTCCGTAGCCAGAGAAGGGGATAACTGTGGGCAACAGCCCGCGCTTGCGCGCACGCTTCGCACGGAACGCGTGGAACGCGTCCTCGACCCGGGCGGCTCGGTGCAGGGTGGCAGGCAAATTGGCGGCGGGAGACCCGGAAGCGCGGATTCGAGCCATTGGTCAAGTCTCGCACGCGACGTGTACGCGAACCTGATCGAGTGAATTTGTACGTCAATCGTCGCGCCCCCGGTTCGGGGGCGCGATAGGATTTGGCGACCGGAATTGAAGGAGAAGAGAGTGCCGCTCATGGAACTTATCGACGGCAAGCTCGGGGCTACGGCCCCTTTGCGCAATGAGCCCGTTCAAGCACGAAGCACAGCCCGACTGACCGCACTGCTCGATGCAGCGGCGGCCGCAATTGATGACCTCGGCTACGAGCGCCTGACGACCGCAATGGTTGCCGAGCGCGCCGGTGCATCCATCGGTACGGTGTACCGCTACTTCCCCGACCGCATCGCGGTCCTCCAGGCTCTGGCCACCCGAAACCTCGAGGCAGTGCTTCGCGGAGTCGAGCGCGCTATTAGCGACCGTCGTTCCGCCACGTGGCGCGAGGTCGTTCTGAACTCATTCGATGCATATGTCGCCGCTTTCCGTACCCAGCGCGGCTTCGCCTCCCTGCGCAGCGGTGATGTGCTCGACCTTCGCCCAGCGTCGGGTGGAGTAACGGCAAACTCGCACATCGCGCAGACTCTGATGGGCGGCCTGGCCGCCCGTTTCGGTACCGATGAGTCACCAGAGACCCTGTTTGCATTCGAGAATGCGATCGAGGTGCAGGATGCCCTCATTGCTCGTGCCTTCGCGCGCACCCCGCGTGGAGACGCCGCATTCCTGGACAGCGGTCGCGCCCTTGTGCTGTCGATCCTGTCCGATCGTCTCTCGTAATTGAGTCTCGCTTAGGTCTTTACCGCGTGTTACGCGACCCATCGGGAATGACAGAGGCTCCGAATAGTGTTTAGCTTTCAGTAAGGCAAGTGTCGATTCGCGCCCCCACGCGAGGAATGAGCCCGCTAAACGATGTTCGGAACCGCCGCATGATCGAGTTCAAATCGGTCTCTAAGTTGTACGCCGACGGAACCCACGCCGTTGACAACTTCAGCGTGGTCATACCGTCCCGCAAGACCACGGTGTTCGTGGGCTCGTCGGGCTGCGGCAAGACGACGCTGCTGCGAATGATCAACCGCATGGTCGATCCGACTTCCGGCGCGATCGAGATCGACGGCGAAAACATTGCGAACACCGAGCCCGTTCACCTTCGCCGTGGCATCGGGTACGTCATGCAGAACTCGGGCCTGCTTCCCCATCGGACGGTGATCGACAACGTCGCGACCGTTCTCTTCCTGACCAAGGTGCCGAAGGTCGAGGCGTATGCGCGCGCCAACGAGCTGCTCGACACTGTTGGTCTCGATCGTTCACTGGCGAAGCGCTACCCGGGCGAGCTGTCCGGTGGCCAGCAGCAGCGCGTTGGCGTGGCACGCGGCCTTGCTGCGAATCCCAACATCCTTCTCATGGACGAGCCGTTCGGCGCCGTCGACCCCATCGTTCGCATCGACCTGCAAGCCGAAACGATGCGCCTTCAACGCGAGCTCGACAAGACAATCGTCTTTGTCACGCACGACATCGACGAGGCGTTCCTACTCGGCGACCAGGTGCTCATCCTGGAGAAGGGCGCGAAGATCGCTCAGCGAGGAACGCCAGAAGAGATTCTTGCGAACCCGGCCAGCGACTTCGTGGCCAGCTTCATCGGCGCCGACCGCGGCAAGCGTCGCCTGACGGTGGACAGCAAGGTGAAGGCAAAGGGCAACGACGTTGTACTCATCGACGCGGGGGGCTACGCGGCCGGCGTCATCTCGGCACCAGGCGGCAAGCTCGCTGTCGGTTCCGCGTCTCCCAAGTCCCGCAGCGTCTCCAATAAGACCTCCCAGGCAGGCGACGGATAGTGGATTGGGTATGGAATAACTTCTTCACCGGAACCGATAGCAACGTTGGCATCTGGGGTCTCACATTGGACCACCTGTGGCTGAGTGCGTTACCAATCGTTCTCGGTTTTGTTATTTCCATACCCCTCGGCTACTGGGCTAGTCACTCAAGAGTCGCGCGTTCCATCCTCCTCAGCGTGTTCAGCATCCTGTACACACTGCCGTCGATCGTGTTGCTGGTCGTCGTGCCCGTAACGCTCGGGCTTCCCATCATCAGCCCGACCAACGTGATCGTTGCGTTGACCATCTATGCCATCGCGGTCATGCTGCGGTCGGCGACGGATGCGTTCTCCTCGCTGTCGCAGGATGTGGTCGAGGCATCGCGGGCGATCGGGTTTTCTCCGTTGCAGCGGTTTTTTCGGGTTGAGTTGCCGCTCGCCGGTCCGGTACTGCTTGCCGGTGCGCGCGTCGTCTCGGTTAGCACCGTGAGCCTTGTGACGGTGGGCTCATTCATTGGAGTCGACAGCCTCGGCAATCTCTTTCGCGAGGGCAAATCGACCAACTTTGGCACCGAGATTCTCGCCGGAATCATCGCGGTTCTCATCATCGCCCTCGTCTACGACAGCATCATCGTGTTGATCGGACGCATCCTGCTGCCGTGGAATCGACGCGCGTCTCGCCGTAGCGCGCGCGCCGCCGAGTTGCGCGAGGTGTCCGCATGAACCTCATCATTCAAGGATTCCTGTGGATCTTCGACCCTGCGCACTTCGTCACGACCGCCACTGGCACGGGCATACCTGATGCGCTTGCTTCTCACCTGGTGCTGACGGGGGTAAGCCTTCTGGTCACGATTGTTATCGCGGTTCCGCTCGGGCTCTATATCGGTCACACAGGGAAGGGCCGTCTCGTTGGCATCGTCGCGAGCAACGTCTCGCGCGCATTTCCCAGCCTCGGCATAATTGCAATCTTCGTGGTGATTTTTCAGCCGATCTTTAGCCAGAACACTAACTTCGCGTCGGCGATCGTTGCGTTCATCCTTCTCGGAATTCCTCCGTTGCTTGCGGGCGCGTACTCGGGCCTCGAGGCGGTCGATCGGCAGACCATTGACGCGGCTCGCGCCATTGGGATGACCGAGTGGCAGATTCTGACGAAGGTAGAGATTCCGCTCGGCGCTCGCCTGATCGTTGGAGGATTCCGGTCCTCCACGCTCCAGATCATCGCGACCGTCACGATCGCGTCCCTGTACGGCAATCCGCTCAGTCTCGGGACGTTCATTACCAACGGCCTTGCCCAGGCCGACTACCCCCAGATGATTGCTGGCGCGATCCTTGTGATCGCGCTCGCCCTCATCATCGATGGGCTTCTCGCCATCGTCCAAAGGTTTGTTGTTCCGCGAGGAGTGTCCCGCGGAACGACGAAGACAAGAAACACAGCACGCGGCGCAAGACTGGCCGCAAACTCAGGGACACCCATTATGGAAGGTAACTAAGAAATGTTCGGAACAAAAAGAGGTCTGATCGCGGCCGGCGTTCTCGTCGCCGGAACATCACTACTTCTTGCGGGTTGCTCCTCGAGCGCGTCGCTCAGCGGTGGCGGCACCAAGACCAAGCCGACATCGATCGTCGTTGGCTCGGCGAACTTCTCGGAGAACGTCATCCTCGCCGACATCTACGGCCAGGCGCTCGCAGCAAACGGTTTCAAGGTGAGCTACAAGCTCAACATCGGAGCACGCGCCGCCTACATCCCTGCGCTCGAGTCCGGTGAGGTCAACCTCATCCCCGAGTACTCCGGCTCGATCCTCGACTTCCTGAGCAAGTCCGCCACCGCGAACTCGCCCTCGGACGTCAAGGCGGCATTGGATGCAGCTCTCCCGAAGACGCTCAAGGCGCTGACTCCGTCGGCCGCGGCCGACTCGGACTCGCTCAATGTGACAGCTGACTTCGCGAAGACCAACAACCTCAAGTCGATCTCGGATCTCTCGAACCTGTCGTCGGTCACGGTCGCGGCTAACCCCGAGTTCCAGACCCGGCCAGATGGAATCCCCGGTCTCCAGAAGGTTTACGGCCTCACCAACCTGAAGTTCACGGCCATCAGCGATGGCGGCGGACTCCAGACCCTGGCGGCCCTGCAGAATGGCTCGGTTCAGGTCGCGGATATCTACTCGACCACGCCGTTCATCCTGACCAGCAACCTCGTCACCCTCACCGACCCGAAGAGCCTCTTCGCGTCACAGGAGGTCGTGCCGATCGTCAGCTCCAGCAAGGTCAGCGCCAAGCTCACCTCGGTGCTGAACAAGGTATCTGCGGCGCTCACCACGAAGGACCTGCTTTCGCTGAATGGAGAGGTGTCGGGAGACAGCAAGACCGACCCGGCGGTTGCAGCCAAGAACTGGCTCGCCAAGGCGAGCCTGTTCTAACCAGTATCGATTAGCCACTCGCGACAAAGCGGGGCGGGCGCCTTCGGGCGTCCCGTCCCGCTTTGTCGTTACTCGGTGTCGTTACTCGGTGTCTGCTGGATCCATGTGACGGGATTCGCGGCGTTCGATGGCCTTGCGAATCAGGAAGATGACGACGAGCGCGACCGCAATGATGCCCACGAACACGAGACCAGCCCACTGGAGCTGGCCCTGAAGTTTGCGGTAACTTCCTGCGGCGAACGCGCCGACCGAGATGTAGGTGACCGCCCAGATGGTGCAGGCCGGAATCGTCCAGGCGATGAAGACGCGATAGCGCATTGCACTAGTTCCCACCACTACCGGAACGAGCGAGTGGAACACCGGCAAGAACCTCGAGATCGCGACGGCAATCCCGCCTCGCCGCTCCAGATAGGTCTCGGCGCGCACCCAGTTTTTTTCGCCGATCCGCTGTCCGAGCTTTGACCGCCGAATTCGGGGGCCGAACACGTGCCCGAGCCAGAATCCGATCGACTCTCCTGTTAGTGATCCGACGATGACCGCAATCGCCAGCGAGACAAATTCAACCGGGCCGTTCACCGCCGTCGAGGCGACGAGAACCACCGAATCTCCGGGCACAATGAGCCCGAGCAGAATGGATGTTTCGAACAGCATCGCAAGCGCCGCAAGAAGCACTCGGAGCGTCGGATCGACGCTGTGAACGGTGCCCAGGATCCAATTGAAAAACTCGTTCACGAGAGCCGAACCTACCCTGCGTGGTCGCGCCCGGCCTAGAGCGGCTTGCGGAGCGCATCCATCCGAGCGCGCCACAGGGCGAGTCGGCCCGGGAGCTGCGCGAGCGGAGGACCGTCGATCCAGCGGGTGACGATCCGGATCCCGTGCAGCGCGTTCATTGACCACAGCTCGGTATCGGCGATCTCGCCTGGAGTCACGGCCTCCTCGAAGGTTTCGACGCCGAGGGCTGTCGCAAGAGTGAGCACGCTCCGCACCGTGACGCTGTCCACTCGTTCGAATTCGGCCAAAGGACCGCACAGGATGTCTCCGCGCCACCACAGCAGTCCGCTGTGTGAATCTTCGACCACGTAACCATCCCTGGTGAGGATGATCGCTTCGTCCGCGCCGCGAGCCTGCGCAGAGGTGCGCACGCGAGTCATCGTTTCGAGGTCGGGGCCCTTGATTCGGGGAACGGTGCGTGGATCGCCGTCTGGCCAAGTGGTCTCGATCAGGTTGTTGTGCCGTTCGGGCGCGGTGCGAAGTCGGAACACCAGCAGCTGTGCGTCCCCTCTGCGTTGCAACTCGACTCGGGGAAACCAGTTGCCGTCGCGGGGGATGAGCGCGAGCGCCGCTGCCCAGAAATCGTCCGCCCGGTTTGTCGCGCGGGCATCCGTCGCAATCGAGTCGAGGAACCGCTCCCGGTGCAGGCCGAGAGCCAGTGCCGTGCCGTCGGTGACGAACCATGAATCGGCGACCTCGACGCTCACATCGGTCATGTCGCAGTAGTCGAGTGCAATCAGTTCCCCGCCGTGCCAGCGGTAGATCGACTCGACGCTCATAGGGTTAAGGCTATGCCCCGGCCACAGCGACCTCATCCAGAGCGATGGCTGCTCGGGCGGTGGGTCGACCCGGCCGCGGCGTTCGTTGCGCTGTACGGGGAGAACACGGACGTCGTGTGGCTCGACAGCGGGCCGACGGCAACGTCGGGGAGAAGTTACCTGGGTCAGGCATCCCGAGTCGTAACAACTGCCACGAGTGCATCGGTGCTCGACTTCCTTCGCGCGGAGCTAGCCGAAAACCGGATCGCCTCATCGGGCGACGGATTCTCCCTGGGTTGGGTGGGCTGGATCGGATACGAGACCCGCTTCGAGACAATGGGAACGCAGCGCACCCGGACTTCGCCGTACCCTGACGCCGCGTTCCTGTACCTCGATCGGGCAATCGAGTTTGACCACGCAACACACGAGGTCACGCTGCTGTCGCTTGAGGCCGATGCGCAGTGGCGAGCCCAGGTTGCCGAGAAGCTGCAGAGCGCTGAACCCACCTCGGTCCCTGAGCGCGTCGAAGGGCCCACCACCACCTGGCGCGACACTGATGACGAGTATCTCGCCAAGATCCGCGAGTGCCAGGCACGCATTGCGGCCGGCGACGCATATCTGCTGTGCCTGACCACCGAGGCGCGGGTCGATTCGACGCCCGACCCGGTGGCGACGTACCTGTCCCTGCGCGCATTCAGTCCGACCCATCACGGTGCACTGCTGCGCATCGGTGACACTTCGCTGCTGAGCTCGTCGCCAGAGCAGTTCCTGAGCGTGTCCCCGTCGGGTGCAATCGAGTCCCGCCCGATCAAGGGAACGCGTCCGCGCGGCGACTCGCCCGAGTCGGACTCCGCGCTTGCTGCCGACCTTGCCGCGAGCGAGAAGGAGCGCGCCGAGAACCTCATGATCGTCGACCTGATGCGCAACGACATCGGTAGTGTCAGCGAGATCGGCACCGTCGAGGTCCCGAGCCTCCTGAGGGTCGAAACCTACGCGCACGTGCACCAGCTCGTCAGCACCGTGCGTGGGCAACTCGCGGACGGACTCGTGGGGATGGACGCGGTAGTCGCCTGCTTCCCGGCCGGATCAATGACCGGTACTCCGAAGTCGAGCGCGACGCGCATCCTCGATTCCCTCGAAGGTGCACCGCGCGGCATCTACTCGGGTGTGTTCGGCTACTTCGGACTGGACGGTCGGATCGACCTGGCTATGGTCATCCGGAGCATCGTTCTCTCTCCGACCGCCGCGACCATCGGGGCAGGCGGCGGAATCACGGCTCTCAGCGACCCGGATGAAGAGCTCGCTGAGGTCAAACTCAAAGCCGCCGCGTTGCTGCGTGCGCTCGGGGCCGGCTAGCTCCGCTCGGCGACGAGTTTGATTCGGGAAAGCCGGGCGTCCCACTCGGAGCCGATGCGGTCGAGTTCCATGGCCACTCGGGAGAGACGGGCGCCGAGCGCGCGATAGCGAATCTCGCGCCCGGTCGGAACAGCCTCAACGAGACCGACCTCGGCGAGCGCAATCAGGTGCTTCGCGATCGCCTGTCGGGATACGGGCAGCTCCGCGGCGAGCGCCGACGCGGACAGCTCTCGAGAGCCAAGCCGGGTCAGGATGTCCCAGCGCGTCTGCTCGCTGAGCGCGGCGAACACCGCGACCAGGTCTTCGATCACGCGGAATCCTGCTTCTCGAGGAACGCCACGAGCTCGTCAAGTTCTTCGACCCAGCCCTCGGTGTTTTCCTTCATGCCCGTAGCGACGTCGCCGTCGTACTGTTCCCAGCCGGTTTCGAGCACTGTCAGCTGGGTGCCGCCATCCTTGTCCGCGAGCGTGAAGCGCACGAGGGTCGAGTTGCTGGGTGTTGGATCTGCGTCTTTCACTCGTGCCCAGCGAAACGCGAACGCGCTGGGCTGATCGATCTCCTCGACCACGATGTGGAATTCGCCCCATTCGTTCCAACCCATGGCGCCGGTGCCGCCGACGCGAAGATCGAAAACAGCGGTGTCGCCAAACCACTCTGAGATGAGGGCTGGTTCGGTGATCGCCGCCCAGACGGCCGAACGGTGTGCGTTGATGTGGACGGTTCGGGTGACAACGAGTTCGCTCATGCAGGACATGCTCGCAGAGTGGCGCTCCATGTGCAACCCTTGGGTTGCAGTCAGTGGTGCTGTTGTGGCGCCTAGTACGCTTAAGTACGGCAACGGCGCCGTCTCGTTTCATTTATCCCTCCAAACAAACCTGGATACCTCTTTGGCACACGTGCACGACGACGCAGACGCTCAGGATGACGGATACGACTTCCGTCGCATCCAGGACAAGTGGCTGCCCATTTGGGACAAACTGAAGCCCTTCAGTGCGCTCGACCCGAGCGACAAGCGTCCGCGCAAGTACGTGCTCGACATGTTTTCCTATCCGTCGGGTGACCTGCATATGGGCCACGCCGAGGCGTTCGCGCTCGCCGACATCTCAGCTCGCTACTGGAGCCAGCAGGGTTTCAACGTTCTACACCCCGTCGGCTGGGACTCGTTCGGCCTGCCCGCCGAGAATGCCGCGATTAAGCGCGGGGTAGACCCCCGCGAGTGGACTTACGCCAACATCGAGCAGCAGAAAGAGTCCATGCGGCGGTACGCCACCTCCGTCGACTGGGATACCGAGCTGCACACCAGCGATCCCGAGTACTACAAGTGGAACCAGTGGCTGTTCCTGAAGATGTACGAGAAAGGTCTCGCCTACCGCAAGGACTCCTGGGTGAACTGGGACCCGGTAGACCAGACCGTGCTCGCCAACGAACAGGTGCTGCCCGACGGCACATCCGACCGCTCCGGTGCGGCAGTCGTCAAGAAGAAGCTGACGCAGTGGTACTTCAAGATCACTGACTATGCGGACCGGCTGCTCGACGATCTAAATCAGCTCGAAGGCGCGTGGCCCGCCAAGGTCGTAGCGATGCAACGCAATTGGATCGGGCGCTCGCAGGGCGCGGACGTCGATTTCGAGATCGAGGGTCGTGCAGACAAGGTCACGGTCTTCACGACTCGACCCGACACGCTCTACGGCGCCACCTTCATGGTGGTTGCGCCCGACTCTGACCTCGCTGCGGAACTCGTTGCCCAGTCGACGCCGGCAGCGCAAAAGGCCTTCGCAACCTATCTCGCGAAGGTGCAGAAGTCGACCGAGATCGAGCGCCAGGATGCGTCGCGCGAGAAAACGGGCATCCCGCTCGACCGCTTCGCCATCAATCCGGTGACGGGGGAGCGCATCCCGATTTGGGCGGCGGACTACGTACTGGCCGATTATGGTCACGGTGCGGTCATGGCCGTGCCTGCGCACGACCAGCGCGACCTCGATTTCGCCCGCAAGTTTGATCTGCCCATCAAGGTCGTCGTCGACACGAACGCGCCCGTGACCGGGGCGGTTCCCGTTCTGGACGTTGACGACAATGGTCACGCGATCCTGCCGGACGACCTGCCTCCGCTCGATCCCGCGGCCACGGGCAAGTCGCTCGTGGGCGAAGGTCGGATGATCAACTCCGGACCGCTGGATGGCCTGAGCAAGTCGAACGCAATCAAGAAGATCATCGAGCAGCTGGAGGCTGCCGGTACTGGCCGCGCATCCAAGACTTACCGACTGCGCGACTGGCTGATCTCGCGACAGCGCTTCTGGGGTACTCCCATTCCGATCATCCACGGCGAGGATGGCACGCTCTACCCCGTGCCGCTCGACCAGCTGCCGATCGTGCTGCCTCCGACCGCTGGTCTTGACCTGCAGCCGAAGGGGCAGTCGCCGCTGGCGGCGGCATCCGACTGGGTGAACGTTCCGAATCCGGTCGACGGGAGCCCGGCACGCCGAGACCCCGACACGATGGACACCTTCGTGGACAGCTCCTGGTACTTCCTGCGCTATCTGACCCCGAACGACGACGAGCGCGCGTTCGACCCGAGCCTTGCCGACAAGTGGGCGCCGGTTGACCAGTACGTGGGTGGCGTCGAGCACGCGATCCTGCACCTGCTCTATGCGCGCTTTATTACCAAGGTGCTGTTCGATCTTGGCTATGTCTCGTTCACCGAGCCGTTTACCGCGCTCATGAATCAGGGCATGGTGCTCTCGGGCGGCTCCAAGATGTCGAAGAGCAAGGGCGGCGTCAAGCTCAGCGACGAACTAGACCTGTACGGCGTCGACGCGATTCGGGTGACCATGGCGTTCGCCGGCCCGCCCGAAGACAACATCAACTGGGAGGACGTCTCGCCCGCGGGCTCGGTCAAGTTCCTGGCCCGCGCGTGGCGGCTGGCCGATGAGGTCACCAGCAAGCCCGAAATCGAGTGGAAGAGCGGCGACCTCGATCTTCGCAAGCAGACGCATCGACTACTTGCTGATGGTCCTGGGTTACTTGAGGCATTCAAGTTCAACGTCGTTGTTGCACGCGTTATGGAGTTGGTTAACGCGACCCGCAAGGTCATTGACTCGGGGGCCGGCCCGGCGGATGCCGCAGTGCGCGAAGCCACGGAGGTCATCGCGGTCGCGCTCAGCCTGTTCGCGCCGTATACGGCGGAAGACATGTGGGAGAAGCTGGGCTACAAACCGACCGTGGCGCTGGCTGGATGGCGCAAGCCCGACCCGACGCTGCTCGTCGAGGATTCCGTCGTCGCCGTGGTGCAGGTCGACGGAAAGGTGCGGGACAAGCTCACCGTGAACCCGAAGATCTCGGCAGAAGAGCTGGAGAAGCTCGCCCGCGAGTCCGTCGCCGTGATTCGCACGTTGGGTGATCGCGAGATCGCGAACGTCATCGTGCGCGCTCCGCGACTCGTCAACATCGCAACTCGGTAGGCGCGATTCCACAGAGCGCCACGATCGTCGCAGCCGAACGGCCGGCTCGACCTAGCGTGCTCCTGTGGAAATCGAACAGGCTCAAAACACCGGTCTTCGGCTGCGCCTGGGGCTAGGTGCGGGCGTCGTACTCGTGCTCGTACTCGCGGGCGTTGCGGTACTGGTCAGCGCCCTTTCGCCGCACGGTTCGACGGCCACGGCCGCCGCGCCGCGGTCAGCGCCGAGGGCAGTGCACACTGCGTCGCCGTCTACCGCCGACGCACCGACCGCGTTCGTTCACGTCGTCGGACAGGTGAAGAGCCCGGGGCTCTACGAGCTGCCGGCAGGCTCACGCATCGTGGATGCCGTTTCCGCTGCCGGCGGGTTCACCGCGCTCGCAGACCAGACCACACTCAATCTGGCGCAGGCCATCGAAGACGGCCAGCAAATTGTGGTCGCGGCGCAGGGGGCGACGCCGCAGGCGTCGGCCGCGGGCGACGTGGCGGGGGGAAAAGTCGATCTCAATACGGCCGACGCGACCGCGCTGCAGACTCTCGACGGGATCGGTCCCGCGCTGGCACAGCGGATTCTCGCCTATCGCACCGCGCACGGTGGATTTCGAACGGTCAACGACCTGCAGAACGTCACCGGCATCGGGCCAAAGAAGTTCGCGGCAATCAAGGCGAACGTGAGCACGTGATCGACCTTCGGATCGTGATTCCGGCCGGCGCAGGCTGGCTTGCAGCGATCACCCTGTTGCCATCTCCGAAGTGGATGCTCCCGGTAGCTGCGGCATGCTGGGTTCTTGCCGCGATATGCATCCTGCTGGCTCTTCTCGCTCCGGCGCGGCCCGCGCGGCGCGCACTCGTCGTGCTGTTCGGGGTCAGTTTCGCCGCCGTAGCGTTGATCGCGACCGCGGCTTTTGCGGGATCGGATGCGCGGCGTCCCGAGGTGGTTCGGTCCGCACACGTGCTGAGTGGCGCCACGATTATGGCGACTCAGACCGTCACGCACGACAGCGATCACTTCGCGGCGACACTGACTCGTATCGGGAACCGGACGGTTTCAGTTCCAGTTCTCGTGTTCGATGCCTCACCCGCCTCGAGAGTCGAAATCGGCACAACGCTGCTCGTGAGCGGCACGCTGCAGGCGACCGCCCCCAGCGACGAGGTGTCCTATTTGGTTTTCGCGAGCGGACCGGCGCGCTGGCTTGCGCCGCCGCCGTGGTACCTCGGAGTCACGAACGGACTGCGCGCTGGGCTCTCTCGGGCAGCAGTAGGGCTGCCGGGAGATGGCGGCGCGCTTCTGCCCGGTCTCGCGATCGGAGACACGACCGCGGTGTCGGCGCAACTGAACGCAGCGATGAAGACGAGTTCGCTGAGCCACCTGACCGCCGTCTCCGGCGCCAACTGCGCAGTCGTCATCGGACTCATCCTGCTTGTCGGGCGTGCGCTCGGCGTGCGCAGGGGAGTGCGCATCGCGGCCGCTCTGGCTGTGCTGATCGGGTTTGTCGTGCTGGTGACACCCCAACCGAGCGTCGTACGATCCGCCATAATGGCGACCCTCGTACTCGGTGCCCTGGCTGGCGGTCGACCGATCGCGGGCCTACCGGTTGTTGGAGTGACCGTTCTCGCCATGCTCGCACTCGATCCGTGGCTCGCACTCGACTATGGGTTCGCATTGTCCGTTCTCGCCACCGCGGGGCTCATGGCGTTCGCCGGTCCGATTGCGCGACGGCTCGAGAGCTGGCTCCCGCGATGGCTGGCGCTCCTTGTCGCCGTGCCGCTCGCGGCACAACTGGCCTGCCAGCCAGTGCTGCTGACGCTCAACCCCTCGCTGCCGCTGTACGGAGTGCTGGCAAATACCCTCGCGGAGCCGGCCTCACCCGTGGCCACTGTGCTCGGACTGATCGCCTGTCTCGTCCTTCCGCTGTCGCCGACGATCGGCCACCTACTTGTCGACATTGCCTGGGTTCCGGCCGCGTGGATCGCGGACGTTGCGACGTTCTTCGCGGGTCTTCCCGGTGCTCGTGTGCCATGGCCGGTCGGCCCGGTCGGAGTCGTGGCGTTGGTCGTTGTCACTGCGCTACTGCTTGTCTGGCTGCTGGGGCGGCTCTCCGGGCGAGGCAGGGGCATCCTGACCGTGGCTCTCGTACTCTCGCTCGTTGTCCCGCTGGCCGTTACGGGGCTCTCGACCGCGATCGGTCAACTGGGTAGACCGGCCAACTGGCAAATCGCGGACTGCGACATCGGTCAGGGCGACGCGATGGTGGTGCGGTCGGCCGGCAAGGTTGCGCTCATGGACACCGGGCCGTCCGAGCCGCTTCTGAAGACGTGCCTTGACGAGCTCGGCATCACCCGCATCAACCTGCTCGTGCTGAGTCACTACGACCTCGATCACGTCGCGGGCACGCCTGTCGTCGACCGGATGACAGACCGTGCGCTGATCGGGCCGTCGACCGGAAAGGCTCGGGATGTCGCCATAGTTCAGGGACTACTGGATGGCGGCACGCGCGTCGATCGGGTGAGCGAGGGTCTCACGGGCAGGCTGGGCGATCTGCGCTGGTCGGTGGTCTGGCCGCCTGCGGTACTTCCGGACGGCATCCTTCCCGGCAACGAGGCGTGCGTAACTGTCGTGTTCGAGCCGGTTGGCCGATGCCCCGAACGCTGCCTTAGCTCGATGTTCGTCGGCGACCTCGACGAGACCGCGCAGAACCTGATGCTCGCCGCCAATCCAAGCCTGCCGAGACTGGATGTGCTCGAAGTCGCGCACCACGGATCCGCCGACCAGAGCGCGGCGATGTACCAGCGGGTGGCGGGTAGCGTCGGGCTCATCGGGGTGGGTCTGCACAACAGGTATGGGCATCCCACCCAACACCTCCTGTCGATTCTGGCGAGTGTTGGCACGCTGCCGGCCCGCACCGACACCGAGGGTCTGATCCTCCTGAGTCCCGGACGAAAGCCCGGCACGGTGGCCGTCTGGAGTGAGCATCCGAACCCGGGCAATTCGGGGCACGGTGGTGCCGGTTAAGCTTGAGCCGCGCAACGCGTCGAAGGGAGCACCATGGCCGCACCAACAGCGGGAAGGTCCGCGGCCAAGGTTGCTCCGACCATTCCGCAGCTTGAGTGGCGACAGGTTCGGCCCGCTCCGGTTCTCCTGATCTCCGGCACCGAAGGATTTCTGGCGGATCGGGCGCTGAGGCTGCTCCGCGACACGCTCAAGGCCGAAAATCCCGCCCTCGAGGTCAACGATCTCGACGCCGACGGCTACGTCCCCGGCGAGCTATTGACGCTCGCGAGCCCTTCCCTGTTCAACGATCCACGACTGATTCGGGTTGACAGCGTCGAGAAGTGCACCGACGCGTTCCTGACCGAGACTCTCAGTTATCTAGAGAACCCGGCTGACGACACCTATCTGGTGCTTCGACACAACGGGGGAGTGCGCGGCAAGAAGCTTCTCGACGCGATCCGCGGTGGCTTGGGCTCCGGTATCGAGGTTATCTGTGCCGAGCTCAAGAAAGACACCGACAAGATGGACTTCGCGTCGGCCGAATTCTCGGACGCGAATCGTCGCGTGACCGCGAGCGCCCTTCGCGCACTCGTGTCGGCATTCTCGGATGACCTTGCCGAGCTCGCCTCCGCCTGCCAGCAGCTGCTCGAAGACTCGAGCGAGGAAATTACCGAGGTCACGGTCGAGAAGTACTATTCCGGCCGCGTCGAGACCAACGCCTTTCGAGTGGCAGACTCCGCGATCGCGGGTCGCCACGGCGAGGCGCTCGTGCTGCTTCGTCACGCACTGTCGTCGGGAGCCGATCCAGTGCCCATGGTGGCCGCGTTCGCGTCAAAGCTGCGCACTATGGCCAAGCTGTCCGGCATTCGTGGCAGTTCTATGCAGCTTGCCCAGCAATTTGGTCTCGCGCCCTGGCAGGTGGACCGTGCCAAGCGCGACCTGCAGGGTTGGAGCGACGCAGGGCTAGGTCGTTCCATCGAGTTCGTAGCCGAGACGGATGCGCAGGTGAAGGGCGCCGGCCGTGACCCGGTCTTTGCACTCGAACGCATGATCGGCGTCATCAGCCGTCGCGGCGAGGTCTAGCTAGATCAAGCCTGGAGGCAGGCCGTCTCGTATTCCGCAACGCCGTCCGTTAGCAATCCTTTGCATAACTCAAGCACGGCTCTCAGGCTTGAACTGGGCGGCACATCGACGGTGAAGTGATTCGGGAAGACTCCGGACTCGATTCCGCAACCAAGTTCAACGAATCGATCCATGAGCCGCGGCTGAATGGACGCATCGGCGATCAATCTCAACGTGGAATGACCGCCTGCGGACACCTTCTTTACGAACTCGAACACGCCAGTCGAGTCCGCCCGCGCCTCGATGACGTCATTGAGAGCGAGGTCTCGCGCGAAGAAAGGAATGTTGTCGA
>JADGOT010000318.1 GCA_017882805.1 Glaciihabitans sp.
CGCCGACGAGCAGCCTTGGCAAGGGACGGGAATTTGCCCCTCATGATCACGCGTCTCTTGCTCACAATTGCGTTCACGGGTGTGCTTCTCGGGCCCACGACTTCGCCGCCGTCGAGCTGCACTGCACTCGAGCGCCAAACCACCGGCTGCGTATCCGGCAACATCAACGGCGGAGGCGTGGACCTCAGCGGTCACAAGTCGTCGCCGGGGAAGGGTCCTGGAACGGGGCCGGGCAAAGGAAGCACCAAGCCGACAGCGCCGGTGTGCCACGGGCTTCCGGCTGCCTGCCAGACGTTCATCGTGATTCCGCCGGGCGGTGTCGGTAATCCTGCGATCACCATCAACGATCTCAAGAACTTCCCCGCGACGCCGGGCACCGACCACATGGAGCCGAATGGCTGGATGGTCGTCGGGCTGGACACCAATTTCTATTCGGTCGTCGGGACCGAGACTGTCAACGGTGTTCTGCTCGGGCAACCGGCGAGCGTTCGTTTCACGCCCTTCGCGTGGCACTGGACCTACGGCGACGGAACAAGTGCGACCCGCGGCACACCAGGTAAGACGTGGGCCGCCCAAGGCATCCCCGAGTTCGACCCCACCCCGACCAGTCATGTGTATACGGCCGAGGGCACCTACTACATCGATCTCAGCATCACCTTCACCGCGGACTACAAGTACGCGACCGGAAGCTGGACCCGGGTCTTCGGCACAATAACACTGCCCGCGAACCGCCTAAAGGCCACAGCGGGCAACGCTAAAACGGTTCTCGTGAACCACGATTGCAGCCAAAATCCGAACGGACCTGGTTGCTAGAAAGGAGCCCCACGCACACCGGCAACCGCCAGCCTGCGCACAGCCAAGACAAATAGAATGTTCAGGTTTGCGGCTCAAGCTTGCAGTGCTGAAAGGAGCTCTTCATGTCCGACGCACCATCGGAGCCCACCCGTCCCGCCTCACAGTACATCTCGGCAACGCAGCCGCTGTCATACACAAACCCGACAGACCCAACCCCGCCAAAGAAGCGTGGGGGAGCGGGCATGGTCGTCCTCGCCGCGGCAGTCGCCGCGATCGTCGGCGGAGCATCCGGTGCCGGCATCGCCGTTGCCGTTGACTCCCACAACGGCGCCAGCTCCGGCTCGGCCAGCAACGGTGCGACCAGCATCACCGTCAACGACAAGAAGAACGCGACCGCGATCACAGCCGTTGTCGCGAAGGCATCGCCCTCCGTCGTGACCATCAACGTCACGGCATCGAATGAGGCAGGTACCGGATCAGGCATCGTCCTGACCGCAGACGGATACGTCCTCACCAACACTCACGTCGTCACCCTCGACGGTGACACCGCCAACACGACCATCCAGGTCGAAACCAACGACGGACGCCTCCTCGCGGCCAAGGTCGTCGGCACCGACCCCATCGATGACCTCGCCGTCATCAAACTGCAGAACGTCAGCGGATTGCAGCCCGCCCAGTTCGCCGACTCCAGCAAACTCAACGTCGGAGACATGGCCATCGCCATCGGCGCACCGCTCGGGCTATCAGGAACCGTCACGAACGGCATCATCAGTGCGCTCAACCGCAGCATCACGGTCGCCTCTGCGGCGGCACCCAGCGGGGGAGACAGCTCCGGCGGCTCCGGCAGTAGCCCATTCAACTTCTGGAACTTCGGTGACGGCAGTGGTAGCACGGGAGCGCCGTCGACCACGGCATCCACCACCATCGCCCTCTCGGTGATACAAACGGATGCCGCCATCAACCCCGGCAACTCGGGCGGCGCGCTCCTCGACAGTAGTGGTCGAGTCATCGGCGTCAACTGCGCAATTGCGAGCGCGGGTGCGTCATCCTCAGCCAGCGGCCAGACTGGCAGCATCGGCGTCGGGTTCGCGATCCCGTCAAACGTCGCGCTGCGCATTGCCACCGACATCATCAAGACAGGCAGCGCGTCGCACGGGCTGCTGGGAGCATCAGTCGAAGACGTCACCACCAGTGGCAGCGCCACCAGCTCAAAGACGGTGGGTGCGAAGATCGCCTCCGTAACAGCAGGAGCGGCCGCCTTCAACGCCGGGATGCAGGCCGGTGACGTCGTGACCAACTTCAACGGAATCCCCATCACGGGGGCGACCGACCTCACCGCGCAGGTGCGCGTGCTGCAGGCCGGAAGCAAGGCCCCGATCACTTACGTGCGAAGCGGAAAGGTGATCAAAACCTCGGTCACGCTGGGCCAGTACAAGTAGTTCACGCTGGCGCTCGTTCGACCCTGCTCGCGCTGGGCAAAACGCGCGCGCTGGTAGGCTGAGCCGACCTCGTACGACGTATTGGAAGAACTTGCCGACCAACGACAAAGTAGCGCCCGGTGTGTCCTACGTGATGCCGGTGCTCAACGAGCGGGCCTACGTCGAAGACGCAGTACGAACGATCCTCACGCAGCAGTACTCGGGCGAACAAGACCTGGTTCTGGCGCTCGGACCGTCCAGCGACGGCACAACGGAGATCGTTGAGAAGCTCGCGAAAGCCGACCCCCGCGTCAGCTTCGTGCACAACCCCGGCACCGACATTCCGGTCGGACTGAACCTCGCAATTGCGTCCACCGCCCACCCCATCATCGTTCGCGTGGATGCCCACTCCGAGCTCGCACCCGGATACACGGAGCGCGCCGTCGAGACACTGGCGCGAACGAAAGCCGCCAACGTCGGCGGCGTCATGGTCGCTAGCGGCAAGACGCCGTTTCAGACTGCGGTCGCGCGTGCCTACAACAGCAAGTTCGGACTCGGTGGTGCCAGCTACCACAGCGGTGGCAAGGAAGGTCCGGCCGAGTCGGCCTACCTCGGGGTGTTCCAACGCGAGACCCTCGCAGAGGTAGGCGGCTACGACGAGTCCCTGCGCCGTGGCGAAGACTGGGAACTCAACCTGCGCATCCGCGAGGCCGGACACACCGTATGGTTCGATCCGGCGCTACGGGTCACCTATTGGCCGCGCGAGAACTGGCGCAAACTCACTCGACAGTTCTTCACCACAGGAGTGTGGCGCGGCGAACTGGTGAGGCGCCACCCGCGCCACACCCCACTGCGCTTTTTCGCGCCACCACTTCTTGTGCTGGCGTTTATCGCCAGCATCGTCGGCGGTGCACTGCAGATCGCCGGGGTCATCCACTGGGGCAAGCTGAGCTATCTCGTCTTTGCCGTGCACACCGGGCTCGTCGCCTACATCCTGCTGCTGATCTACCTCGGCCTGATCTACGAGAACGGCAAGTCGTGGCGCGACCGCTGGTTGTTCATCCTCGTTCTTCCCACCATGCACCTGAGTTGGGGCGCCGGCTTTCTGCGCGGACTCTTTGCTGGCGGCCGCGACACGATGGATACGTCGAGAACCGACCTCTAGTGAGTCGAACCGGCTAGAACGGTGGCTTGTCTTCGGCTACCGTGTTGGTCGGTGCGCTGGGTTCCATCACTGTCTCAGGGTCAGTGACGTAAGGGGTTTTTGCGGGCGAGGTCCAGCGGAGGCTTCCGCCGCCGATCTGTTCGACCGTCCATGCGCTCGCGCCTTTGAGGGTGTGATGCTTTGGGCAGAGGCAGGCAAGATTGTCATGATTGGTTTGCCCGCCAAGCGCCCAGTCAAGGGTGTGGTCGACTTCGGATGCTCCGGCTCTTCGGTTGCAACCGGGGAATCGACAGGTTCCGTCTCGAACGCGGAGCCAGGTGCGGAGGTCTTTGGGGATTCGATATCGGCCCCGATCCAACGACAGCACGATTCCCGAGACTGGGTCTGTGATTAGTCGGCGCATCGTTCGAGAGAATGAGGCGATTTCCAGCGCGGTCGCCGGGTCGATTGGGCCGTACCCTTCGACAGTCGCGGGCTCGTTGCTGCGCTTGAGAAGGGTCATAGCCGGCACAGTGACGAGCAAGGTCGGGCGGATGCTTCGATAGCGGGCGATGGGTCCGGCTCCGCGCCCGGCTGTGGTTCCAGTCTGGCCGTCCACATCCAGCAGGATGTCCACGAAGATGTCCGATTTCAGCTGGGACAGTGTGCGCGACTCATCTGCGCCCTGATGTGAGCGCGCCAGTTCGGTGAGTCGGTTGTCAATCGCAATTCCGGCGACGGCGGAGACTCGTGCACCAACGAAGACCATGCCGTCCCTCTCGGGAATCAGCTCGGTACCGCGTTCGTCGGTTGCTTTTACCTGCCGCTGGATCATTGATTCGGGGTTCAAGCGCTCGCGGGTCTTGCGTACCGACTGCTCGAATCGGGAGGCAGTGTTCTTCTCTGCGATTGGAAGCATTCTCGCCTCGAGCTCGCGAACAGCTGCCGAATCGAGCCCGTAACTGTTGTCGACGAGGATCTGCGCGTGCCGGAAACTCAGCCTGCCCTCACCGAGAGCCAATAGTGTCGCGGGAAGTTGATTGACCAGGGTCTGGCTCGTCTGGATAAGTCGCTCGGCTGTGCGATCGGGAATGTGCAGCGCGGCCGCGATCTCGCAAACGAATGCGCGACGTGACATCTCGAGAGAGGACTTAATCGGTGGGATTCCCGACGCGGGATCAACGGCTAAAGCCTCGCTGTATTTGCGGGCACGTTCAATCGCCTGCGTGCGGCGCGACATCGCCAGTCCGATGCGAAACTCCGACTCGACGACTTCATCCACCAGGGCACCCAGCGCATCCATGGGGCCCAGAGCATCCAAGGCACCCAGAGCATCCAGTCCGTTGCCGTAATCGTTAGTGGAACCAGACGAATCGGCGGGCCGGAAGGTCACACCCATGTCTTTACGTCCCATGCGTTAATGCTGCATCATGCCTACGACATTCGAAGGCAGACGCAATCTTTCACTGAAGTGGGACGCGGGCGGTCGCTTGTCAGGGAGTAGACGACGCGCCCCAGATAGCCGAACCTAGTCGACGAGTTCCCGCACGTTGAGAATAGAACGCAGCCCCAGAGTTCGGCGAAGTGCTCGATCAGACATCCCGTCAACGACGACAGCGGCACCGATCAGCTCAGCCCCCGCCTGCCGAACCAGAGATTCCATCGCGGTAAGTTGCCCGCCGGTGTCCGCCCAATCGTCCACAACGAGAACGCGGTCCGTTGGCGTGATCAATCGCGCGCGAATGCTCATGTCCAGGTTGCGGTCGCGGTAATCCGGAGGGGTAACAGCGGTGAGCCAAGGATCACTATCCGAAAGTCTTCTGTGGGTCTTCTCTACCCCGACGAAACCAGCGCCCGCGCTTAGCGCAGCAAGAGCGCCGAGCGAATAGCCGCTCGCACTGGGACGCAGGACAACGGTTGGCGCGGACGCGTCGAACAATGCGCAGAGTTCAGCCCCGATCTGAGCGAGGATGACGGGGTCGCGCAACCATCCCATTCTGTCCGCGCCGTTCTGGGGTGCGCCGCGATCGTGAATCCAACGAAATGACTCGATCAGTCGTTCGCTAAATTCCGTTCTGGACACGGTACAACCTAACGTGCGGTCGCCCCGCCGTGCCTCAGATATCGATGCCTGGCGGACTACTGCGCGTCCAGGATGCCCTCCGCGAGCATCCGCTTGACCACTCGCTCTCCGGCACCGCCGTCGTCGCGCGGGTTGAACCGTGCCTGCCACGATGCGTAGCGGTCGGCAAACTCGGTCGGGTTCGGTGAACGGATGGCCCGAACAAGTTCGGCCGCATCGCTGAGTACTGGCCCCGGCGCTACGGCCAGGAGATCGAAGTAGAAGCCGCGCAGGTCGTCGCGGTAGTGCGCCAGGTCGGGCGTGAAGAAGTACATCGGCTTGCCGGTCACGCTGAAATCGAACATGACCGACGAGTAGTCGGTGATGAGTGCATCCGCGATTAGGAACAGATCGGAGATGTCCGGGTAGCTCGTCACGTCGAGCACGCCATCGGCAACTACCTCGGCGCCGGGCTGCAGGCTGCGAGAGTGTCCACGGATGAGCGTGACGTAACCGCCGCCCAGCTGCTGGCTGAAGTGTGCGACGTCGAGGTGGTCGACCTTGCCGGGCCGATCGTCGCGCCAGGTCGGCGCATACAGCACGATCTTGGCGGACTTCGCGATGCCAAGACGCTTTCGAATGGCATCACCATCACCGGCGCGCAGGATGTCGTCCCTCGGGTACCCCTCCTGCCAGATCGGACCGCGAAACGCGTAGGCCGAGCGGAACACGTCCGCGCTGAACTGGTTCTGAGCGAGCATCACATCCCAATAGGATTTCTCCCGCTTGGTCGCCAGCGTCGTTCGCAACCCAACCCCGGGACGATCGAGAGCCAGCTGCTTGAGCGGCGTGCCGTGCCATGTCTGCACCACGGTCTGACCACGCCGCCGGCGAAATCGCTTGCGCAACCAGTCATTGACCACCAGCGCGCGAGAGGATGCTCGCGCCTCCCACCACGCCGCGCTGCCCTCGATGATCGCGACGGCGCCATCCGGAACCTCTACCGACGCGTCGACTACGCTCCAGTTTCGCGAAACGGAGGGGAGCAGTCGGGCGATCGCGCGATCAATACCGCGCGGATTTGATGACACGTTCTGGCCGTAGTAGCTCTCGAAGAAAATCGAGTTGCGCGTGGCGCGACCGGCCCTGCGATAGCGCGAACGCAGCCTGGCCTGGTTGCCTGCCCCAACCTCGGCGTCGGTAAGAGGAGGCGCGAGCACGATCGACACCGCAGTGTCAAACGCGGGCATCGAGTAGCGGAAGAGCGCAGCCTGAAGGCCGGCCGTCAGCGGTGGTGCGACGATATCGGCATCGAGTGGTCGGCCCTGTGCATCCATCAAGCGAACCCGGTAACGGCCGCTGGGCGGTGGGAGTACGGGGCTCCCAAGGCGGGAGGTGAGCAGCGGAATGCGGGCGGTCCAGGTTGCTCCAGACTTCGTGATACTCCCGGCAAGATCGACGCGCGGGCCAGCGAGCAGCACCGATGCGGGCGCCCCACCACTGGATGTTCCCGAAACGGTCAGCACCGACTCGGTCGACAACGCGACGGCGTCAATGCTCAGTGCGAGGGGCGGGACGGTGAAGGTCGGCTTGGGCCCTCGACCTATGCGGGAAACGATCTCGTCGTAAACGCGGGCGGTGTTCTGCCCGTCCGTGAAGCTGTAGACGCGGCGCGCGAGCCACTGCGTGTGATCGGTCATGCGCTTTCGCGTCGCCGGCGCCGTGTCCGATTCGTTGAGGAGCTCGATCACGCTCGTCCAGCTCTCGGCCTGGAAGCCACCGCTGAAGTCCGAGAATGGTTCGTACGATCCGCGAGTCGACGAGTAGGTCACGACGTCCGGCGCGAGGAAAACTATCGGGCCGCCGACAAGCGAATAGTCGAAGGCGATCGAGGAGAAGTCGGTGATCAGGCCATCCACGGCGGGAAGCAGTGGTGTGATGTCGCCCTGCAGGTTCGAGCCGAGAAGCCGGATTCGCGGCGACAACGCCACGCCAGCGTTATAGTCACCCACGCCGAGCGGATGCGAGCGAATCAAGAGGAGCGACTTCGAGCGGTCCAGGTAGGCGATGATCCGGGCCCAGTCAGGTGCTGTCGGGATGAGCGGATCCTCGGCCCCATCGCGCCAGGTGGGGGCATAGAGGAGCACTCGGTTGGGCAACTCGCTCGCGCCCAACAGTCCGGCGACCTTGGCGCGCGCACCGGCGCGGGTTTCTGTCGCCAGCACGTCATCTCGCGGATCGCCGGTCACGACGACACGATCGGCCGGAAGTCCGAACGCGGTGCGAATCCGAAATGCGGCAAGTGGCGACGCGGTCGTGAACAGTTGGATACCGCGAGCCGAGCGCACGTACGCAGCCCGAACCGCGCGGCGCACGATCCCGAATCGATTCAGCAGCGGTACCCGCACGGTTTCGGGGGAGTCGAGGTGAATGTGCTTGAACGGGATGCCGTGCCAGAGCTGAACCACGAATGCACCGTGGGTGCCGAATCGGTTCGCATCGCCGAAGCCGTGGGTGACCACGACGACACGGGCTCGGAGGGTGAGCCAGAAACCGCGAGGGCTCCGCGCCGACGCCGCCGTAATGTCGAGCTTCGCTGCATTCATCGCATCCGCCTGGTTGCGGGTCAGCCAAACCAGTTCCAGATCTGGATTGACGGCCCGGGTGTGCAGCAGCAGAGCCAGCGATCCCTCGCCGACACCGCTTCCGGATCCGAAGACCCAACGGGTGTTGCTGCGGGGTACAACCAGGCTGGCGAGAGCGCCGAGACCGTAAAGCGGGAGCGCGAGAACCTTCTTGACATTCCCTGTCGTGAAGGTGAAGCGGGCCACGTCTCGACAGTATCAGCCGTGATTAGACCGGCTGGCTCAGCGTGTGCCTAGAAGCTCACCCGCCAGAGGTACTCCTGGCCACCCGGCCGGAACCAGCGCACCAGCCCGATCGTGTCGTGAGCCAGATCGTGTCCCGAGATGACGATCTCGAGTGAGTCGCCCGCTTCGAGTGTGGCGGGCGCGGACGTTGGCATCATTCCCGCGCCGTACAGGTTGATCGTGACACCGGTCAGCCGCTCGAGCCCGAGGTTGCGCAACGTGAAGCAGTTCGGCGGCGCGGCTAGTCCGTCGCCGCGTTCGAACAGCCAGGGCACGCGATAGGCGGTCTCGGTCTGAAGAGCGGCAAGGTGGGTTCGGGTCATGCTCAAAAAGCTAGACGTCGCATCCGACCGCCCCGCAGCTACTGGGGGAGTGCGGCCTTACGCGGCTTCTGTGGAGGAGCAGCATTCAAGATGATCGGAAACTGGGCCGGTGCCGGGCCGAATGCCGTGCGCGAGCTCGTGACTACGCGTCGCCCGAGAAAATGGTTTCCCACGCCGCCAATGACCGCGCCGACACCAAACGGAATCGCGCGGCCGATGATGCCAGCGCCCTCGTTGGCTGCGAACTTCTTGAGAAAGAAGCTGCGTAGTCGTCGCGCGACGCCGCCGAGTGCCGACTTTGGCAGGTTCTTCGTGATTAGTTCGCCCCAGAACGCGGAGCGCGCCGGACCCCCTCCGACCACTTCGCTCGCGAGCTGTTCAACCAGATCGCTGCCGGCGCTGCCGAGAATCATGGTCATCACCAGCGTTCGCGCGCGCTCCGGGTCGGTCACGGCGATGCCGTGCACCTCTGTGACCGATTGAGCGAACAGGGCGCTCGCCTCGAGAAACCCCGCCGTCTCCGCCGACGACAGGGCAATGGATGCCACCGTACCGACGGCCGGGATCGCGGCCGTCGCACCGACGAGGGCACCACCAGTGGTCACCGCCGCGAGGTAGCGCCGCTCCAGGGTCTTGATGATTTCGGCTGGTGAGGCGTCCGGCTTTGAACGACGGATGCTGCGGATGTGGGCAAGCACGACCGGGCGCTGCACCGAGAGAACCCGGTCAACTGTGCGGCCGATCGCCGCCCCGCCTGGGAAGCCGCCGACCGGGCCTTTGCCACTGGGAACAATAGTCATGGTTCCTACTTGTAGTCGGAGTTGTAGCGGTCGACAACCGCTTGAATTGGGCCGTCGAGTATGAGTTTTCCCTTGTCGAGGTACAGTCCCCGCTTACAGAAGCGCAGGAGGTCCGCCTCGCTGTGCGACACGAAGAACATCGTGCGCCCGCCAGCGAGCAGCTCGTCGATGCGTTTGTAACACTTCTCTTTGAACTGACGGTCGCCCACCGCGAGTACCTCGTCGACCAGGAGGATCGGTTCTTCGAGTCGGGAGATCACGGCGAACGCGATGCGCACGCGCATGCCGCTGGAGAGGTGCTTGTAGGGGGTATCCAGAAAGTCGCCGATGTCGGCAAAGTCGATTATTTCGTCGAACCGACTTTCGATTTCTTGGACGCTCATCCCGTGCAATCCGGCCGTGAGAAAAACATTCTCGCGAACACTCAGGTCGTCGACGAATCCACCAGTGATCTCGATTAGGGGCGCAACGCCACCGGAGACCGCGACCCGACCCTCATCCGGAATCATCACGTCGGCGACCAGCTTGAGCAGCGTTGACTTGCCTTGCCCGTTGCGTCCGACGACGCCGACCGCCTCGCCCGGCTGCACCGAGAAGCTCACATTGCGCAGCGCCCAGAATTCGTCCGGCCGGGCCCTGCGACTGCCCTCGGAGAACAGATCTTTGAAACTGCGACGGTGGCGGCGATTGCGCTTGAACTGAATTCCGAGGTCGTGAGCGACAATCACCGGCGTGCTTGCCGTGGCTGCGTCAGTCGCTACTGGTCGGGCCACGGTTACAGTTCCTTCAGCACGGCGCGCATGTTGCGACGGAATAGAAGAACTCCGATGCCGAGGATCAGGATCGACTCGATTGCGGCAATAATCACGGCGGGCCAGTCCAGCGCGCCGGCGAAGAACGACGCTCGGTAGATCGACATGATTCCGGTGAGCGGATTGAGGTCGAGAATGTGCTTAACGAGGCTGTCCTTGTTGAACCTGCTGATGCCGTAGACAATCGGCGTCGCGTAAAACAGCAGGCGAAGCACGAGCTTGATGGCCCGCTCGAGGTCCCGGAAGAAGACCACGATGGGCGCGATGATCAGGCCGAGACCGACGATGAGGATTGCCTCGAGCACGATGCCCAGAATCGAATAGAACGCGTCCCAGCGAATATGCGCCGGAGTGGTCGTGAACTCGCTGATCACGACGAAGATCACCAGCACCGGAAGGCTCAGCAGAAACTCGATGCCCTTGGAGAGCGTGATTCTCATGACCCAGATCGAGCGCGGGATGCTGGTCGAGCGGATGAGTTTGGCGTCCCGGATGAAGGCCCTTGCCATGTCGTTCATCGACCCGTTGAACCAGGTCCAGGGCAGCAGCGCGGTCATGAGAAAGACGATGTACGGATCCTCGGCCGCCGACCCGCGGTTGAACACGATGACAAAGACAAAATAGTAGATCGCTGACATGAGCAGCGGGTCGAGAATCGACCACACGTAGCCCAGCGCCGAGGTGGTGTAGCGAACCTGAAGGTCGCGCTTGGTCAGCAACCACAGCGAATGACGGTAGCGCTGCGAGGCGGAGCGCTCACGGCGCGGCGCAACAACAGCAGTCAAGGTCCCTCATTCAGTCGAACTAACGCTCGACTTTAGCGTGGATACCTGACGAACCTATGTCATTGGAACGATCGGCGCAGCCGAGCTTGCCGGGCAGGGACCGGCAAGCCAAATGGCTCAGACGAACAGGTTCGCGCGTTCCAAGTCTTCGACGAAGTCGATCTCGACGGCATACAGGTCTGAGATGTCGATTGGCTCGATGCGAAGGCCATCCTGCTCGATGCACAGCTCGAGGCCGCGCTCGAAGTAGTCCTGATCTGCGACGCGCTTGAGGTGGTGCAGCAGGATCGCCTTGTGGTTGCTCGAGATGTAGTTGATGCCGATTGCCTCACCGAGACCACCGACGACTGTCTTGGACAGGTCTTTGATGAAGCCCTCGGCGTCGACCGTGAACTTCACTTCTTCGTCGGACACCTGCGCGGTGTTGACGCAGACGAATGACTGGTCGCGCTCAATGTAGGAAGCGGCGCGTTCGAGCGCTTCCGGATCGAACACCACGTCGCCGTTCATCCACAGCACGCCGCCCGAGGTTGATGCCTGCAGGGCACGCATCAGGCTCTTCGAGGTGTTGGTCTGGTCGTACTGCTCGTTGTAAACGAACGAAGCGTCGGGAAAGGCGTCGATAATGTGCTCAAGCTTGTAGCCGACGACGAGAGTCACCGGTGCCTGCTTACCGAAAGCCTGGTGGATGTTGTCGAACTGTTGCTGCATGATGCTGCGGCCGTCGTTCAACTGAGTGAGCGGTTTTGGGAGCGTTCGACCGAGGCGGCTGCCCATACCGGCAGCAAGTATCACGACCTGCGTGCTCACGATTCGTCTCCTGTGTGTTCGCCTTTGCCAGTAGCGGAAGATTTTGCTGACTGTTAACCAAAGGGATTACGTCTGGACACACCGTTGTGCTTTTCCTAGATGTTAGTGGGCGCGCCTGTGCGTTCAGGGACTACATAGCGTGTTGTTGCCGATTTGTGATAGTCGGCAAAGTGAATCGTTTGCCGCTTGGTACGGTTGACCTGTGGATTCAGCACCTGACGCAGCCTCAGTTCCTCATACCCCGGTGAAGCGGCAGACTTCGTCGAAAGCCGCGACTCCGCGCGCAACCACGGGGGCAAAGACTCCGGTCCGCAAGGCTCCGGCGCGGGTGACACCGCCACGGGCGCCAAAGGCGAAGCCCGTCGAAACCGTCCTGGCTATCCAGGGTCTGGTTAAGCGATTCGGCGAGACCATTGCCGTAGCGGGAATCGATCTGTCCGTTGACGCCGGCTCGTTCTACGGAATTGTCGGTCCCAACGGCGCGGGTAAGACAACAACTCTGTCGATGGTCACAGGGCTGCTGCGGCCGGACGCAGGCAAGGTTCTTGTGCACGGCGTGGACGTCTGGAGCGATCCGGTCGCAGCCAAGCGCAACATGGGGGTCCTGCCCGACCGCCTTAGGCTGTTCGACCGTCTCACCGGCGCGCAGCTGCTGTTCTATTCAGGCACGCTTCGTGGCCTGAGCGCCGAGACGGCGCGCTCCCGCACCGCCGACCTTGCGAGCGCGTTCGGTTTTGAGGATGCGCTCAATCGCCTGGTCACGGACTACTCCGCAGGAATGAGCAAGAAGATCGCTCTCGCGGCCGCCATGATCCACTCCCCACGCATCCTCATCCTTGACGAGCCGTTTGAGTCGGTCGATCCGGTGTCGGCGGCGAATGTGACCCAAATCCTGCGCAGCTATGTGGATGCGGGTGGAACCGTGGTCGTATCCAGCCACAGCATGGACCTCATCCAGCGCATTTGCGATCACGTGGCCGTGGTCGTCAACGGCGCAATTCTCGACTCAGGAACGATGGAGTCGGTGCGCGGGGGCAAGACGCTCGAGGCGCGCTTCGTTGAGCTTGCCGGTGGCCGCACGAGCGTGGAGGGCATGGCGTGGTTGAACAGCTTCTCCGACTGAAGCTGCGACTTCTCGGCAACGCGTTCCGTCGAAGCCGCTGGCACATCGTCGGTCTGGTACTGGGGCTCGCTGCCGGACTGGGCATGGCGATCGCCGTCATCGTTGGACTCGTCGGACTTCGGTTCGCGCCCGTCGATGTTGCGGCTCACGGGGTCGAGGTATTCGGTGCCATCCTTATCCTCGGCTTCGTCATCGTTCCCCTTGTCTTTGGCGTCGACGATGTGCTCGACCCCCGCAGGTTCTCGCTCTACGGCATCCCAACGAGCAGGCTCGCGACGGCGCTGCTAGTGAGCGCGCTGCTCGGCATCCCGGCACTCGCGATGACCCTGATCTCTCTCGCCCAGATCGTGACATGGGCCAGAAACCCATTGTCGATTTTGCTTGCGATCATCGCGGTGCCCGTCATTGTTGGCACCTGCATCCTCTGCTCGCGGGTGTCGATCTCGGTGGCCGCGTTCCTTCTCTCCTCACGCCGATCACGCGATTCGGCCGGACTCCTCGGTTTCGTCGCCCTCGCGGTCTTCGCGATTGGGTTCATCCTGATCTACCGCACCAATTGGCTCGAACACGGGGCGGCCGTCCTCTCGGGGATCGCGCGTGTCGCTAGTTGGACTCCATTTGGGGCAGTCTGGGCTGCTCCAGCGGATGCCGCGGCCGGGAACGTAGGGCCCGCCCTGCTAAAGGAACTGATCGCGCTGGTCTTTCTCGGCCTGCTCTGGCTGGCATGGCGGCAGCTCGTCGCACTCATGCTGGTCACCCAGCCCCGCGCGGCGGAGGCCCGCAGCTATCGCGGGCTCGGCCTTTTTCGCGCGGCACCCGTCACTCCAGCCTCGGTGATCGCAGAACGCAGCTTCACGTACTGGGTTCGGGATGCGCGGTATCACGCCTCCCTATTGGTCATCCCGGTCATCCCGTTTCTGCTCATGGTGCCGCTTCTGATTATTGGAGTACCCACCAACGTCCTCGCACTGTTTCCGGTGCCGATCATGGCGCTCTTTCTCGGTTGGTCCGTTCACAACGACACTGCACACGACCACACGGCGATCTGGCTGCACATTGCCTCTGGAACCAGCGGCAGGGCCGATCGAATCGGTCGCGTAGTCCCGCCGCTCATCGTGGGAGTTCCCCTGCTGGTGGTGGCATCAATCATCTCTGCACCGCTCTATGGCGACGAGGGCGTGCTGCCCGCTCTACTCGGCGTGGGGCTTGGCTTGCTCTTCACCGGACTCGGGCTATCGAGCGTTGGCTCGGCGCAATTCCCGTATCCCGCGGTCCGTCCGGGTGACAGCCCGTTCGCCGCACCTCAGTCGGTGGCGACAGCATCCTCACTTATTCAGGGACTTTCGTTCTTCGTGACAGTCGTTCTTACCTCGCCAGCGCTCTACTTTGCCGCGCTCGCTCTTTTCGTCCCCGGCTACTGGGCCTGGGCATCGCTCGCGCTCGGGACAATCCTCGGCGTGCTGTTCCTGTGGCTCGGAATCCTTTGGGGTGGGCGAATTTTCGACCGACGCTCACCGGAGATTTTGGGCGCAAGCATGCGAAACTAGAACGATGAGCGAGATAGAGCAGACCGGCCCGGGCGCCGGTTCCGGCACCGGCACCGACACTCTTGATCGCGAGCTCGAGGAGCTCATTAACAATGAGCAGCTCGAAGAGGGCGACCACGAACGCTTCTCGCACTACGTCCCGAAAGACAAGATCCTGGAGTCAGCGCTCACCGGTAAACCGGTTAGAGCACTGTGCGGCAAGTTGTGGACACCGGGTCGCGACCCGGAAAAGTTCCCGGTCTGCCCGACCTGCAAAGAGGTCTACGAAAAGATGAAGCCCTAAGACTTACGACTTTGGTCGCCCCCGCTCGGGGGAGACGTGGCCATGAAGTGGTTCTGACTAGAATCAAGTGTCTGCGTGCGAAGTTCCTAGCGAGGATCTTGAAATGTCAAACGTCACCGAGTCACTAGAACGCCTTATCGAGCTTGCTGGCGCGCGAAGCGCGGCTCTCGTCGACAGTAGCTCGGGAATGGTCCTGGGCCACGCCGGGTCGGATGCCGGCCTCGAAATCGCCGCTGCCGCGAACACCGAGGTCGTTCGCGCGCAACTGAAGTCAATGGTGAATCTGCATTCCGCAGACACTATCGACGACATCCTCATTACTCTCAGCACTCAGTACGACATTGTTCGACCGCTAGCGGCGAACCCGTCGATCTTCCTCTACCTCGCCATGGACAAGAACAAGTCGAACATGGCCTTGGCACGCTACAAAGTCGCGGAGTGCGACGCTCAACTCGAGCTGTAATTCGACGGGGCGGTCGTACCCCGAAAATCGCTGCAACGCGGCGAAATGCCTCCCATGTCCCCCTAAAGGCCCACAAGTGGGGGTTTCTGTCGCACCCGTGGCTTGGAATCATGGAGTTCTGAGCCCGACAGATGAGGAAGTGCTCCGATGAGCGTTGATTCGAGATCTCCAATCCGTTCCCTCCGTCGTTCCCCAAAGGAGCCCGAGCGCCCGGACTACTCCGAGCCCGACTTCTCTTCATGGGCAGCGAGGCTCGACGATTACACCCCAGCGGCGCACGCCGCTCCGGCAACCACTGCCGCCGCAACAACACCAGCGGCGGTAGTCGCACCCGTTGCGGTAGTCGCACCCGTAGTGGAAGTGGCACCCACTGCCCAGGCCTTGGATGATCGCCCGAGCCTCGAAGAGGTTCTCGAGAAACTCCTGAGTTTCGACGGCGCTCTGTGCGTTGCAGTCGTGGACAGTGAAACCGGAATGATTCTCGGTTCGGCCGGTTCCGGCGTTGAAATCGATCTCGCAGCCGCGGGCGCATCGGTCATCCTTCGTGCGCGCCTCGCAAGCACCCGGGCGTTGGGCACCAACGAAAAGATCGACGACGTGCTTATCTCGCTGACGAGCCAGGTTCAAATCATTCACCCGCTGCCCAGTAACCCGTCGATCTTTACCTACCTCATCGGAGACAAGGCGAAGTCGAGTCTCGCAATGGCAAGGTACAAAGCAACTGAAGCGGATCCGCTGATTCGTCTGTAGGCCGCGAACGGCGCGAAGGCGCGGTTTTGGGGGCAGCGGGATCTCCGCATGTCACCGAGTGTTAGACGTGCAGGATTCAATTGGGGGGAAGCGGAATGGCAGTCGAAGTTAACCAGGTTGCAGGTGAGCCAGCGTCAGTGTCGATGGGCTTTCCCGTAACCGTGGGCTGGACCCACGCGGCAATGGCGGTGTACTCGGTTCTGCGGTTGAACACTCCGGTGAACCTCAAGATGCACATCGAGATGCACAGTCCACTGCTCATCGATTTTCGTCATCACGCATTTTCGTGGTCCACTCCACTCGAAATTTTCCCCGTAGACGCCGTTCATACCGGACTTGAGACCGAACCCACTAGCGATGCAGCTCCACCGTTGTTTGAGCTCCCCGGCCAAGACCTCGACGGCCTGCTCTGGGAGATGGGCATCAACTCGTTCGGTGGCGCGCCTGCTTACTGGCTGCCTCCGGACGAGCGGTACCGGCTCACCCGGTGGCCGAACCTGACCCAGCACCGGCACACCATGCAACAGATGCAGATGATGGCAGTGCTCGGCAATACGTTCGTCAGCACGAGCGAGCTGGCTAAACTCACCGGTGCCGATGAATCTGACGCGCAGCGCCTCATCAACGCACTCAGCTTGATGCGTATTCTTACCCGCACCTCGGCGGCTCCGGCCGCGGTGGTGGTTGCCCCGACCGCTGCGACCAAGCGCCAAAGCCTCTTTGGGCGACTGCGCAAGCGGCTGGGGCGGTGACAGGTGGCTGAGCACGTCATACTTTTCACCGGTCCCATGGGAGCCGGTAAGACGACAGCAATCGAGAGCCTGAGCGAGATCGAGGTCGTACGGACCGAGGCGAACAATTCCGAACGGCACATCGCCGACAAGCCGACGACGACTGTCGCGCTCGACTACGGCGAGATTCTGATCGGCGCCGAGGAGAAAGTTCGTCTCTACGGCATCCCCGGGCAGAAGCGATTTGACTTCATGTGGGCCATCCTCAAGAAGCGTGCCAAGGGCATGATCTTGCTCGTGAACAGCGATGCCCCTGACCCGATCGAAGAAATGCTCTCGTTTATCGAAGAGTTTCGTGAACTGTACGACCGCGGCGGAGTTGTCATTGGAGTGTCCCGTGCCGACGTGGTCGCCGGACCGACCCTGGGCGACTATTCTGACGCCCTGGAGCGAACAAACCCCGACATGGTTATCCCGGTGTTCACGGTTGACCCGCGCAATCGCGATCAGATGGAAAACGTTCTGCTCGCGCTAATTGCTAATATCGAGATGCGTGCGATGTTTGGCATGATGACGACGGAGGCAGTGTGAGTCCCGGTTTGCATACGAAGCCGGCGGTGGTAAAAGCCGCATCGGCACTGCTGACCGAAATGCAGGGCGTCTCAAGTTCCCTCACCTATGCCGCGCTGCTCACCGACGACGGCTTCGATGTCGCCAGACTGCCGGGGGAGACTGACGGCGCTAGGTTCGCCGGAATGGCGAGCTCGATGCAGGCACTCGGCGATGCCGTGACCCACGAGTTGAAGATCGGCAACAGCGAGTACATCATCATCGCGTCCGGTAAGGGCTACGTTGTTCAGCTGCGAGTTCCGGGAAAAGAGCTCGTGCTCTCTGCGCTGTGGGACAACGACGCGACAGTCGGAAACGCGCTGGCAATTAGCCGCTCGTACGCGCAGAAAATGGCCGACCTACTAAAGTAGTTCGCGCCCTATCGGCTGAACTCCAGCACGTCGGTTTCGCTCCCTCGCCAGATATGCACGAGATGAAGACCCTGGCTCTCGATGTATCGCTCCTGTGTCGTCGACGCTGGAGAGGCGAATCCCGGGTGCTCAAGAACGGCCCACAGAATGGGCGTGGCCTGCAGTTCTGCCTTGGCGTGGGACAGCGGCCACGCGGTACCCCAGATCGCGGCGTGCTGCACCGCTGACTGTTTCAGGGTGATGTCGTGCAGGCTGGAGAGCACCTCCGGATACGCCTGGCTGATCTTGTGCATCGTGACTTTCACGCCGGGCCGTGCGGGTCCGTAGTAAATGTCCTGCCCCGGCTTCGCGCGTGCCTGAATGATGGCTGCCGCCTGCTGCCAGTCGGTGCCATTTTTTGCAGTGGGGCCGCGCTGGGCGACGTAGATCGGCAGCACGAGCGCCGCTAGAGCCACGATTGTCGCGACGCGCAGCCAGGGCAGTCGAAGTCGCGTAATCGTTGCCCCCATCAGGAGAGCGACGGCCGGCGTAGTAAACGCAAAGTACCGTCCGCTGTACATCGGATGTGCTACCGCCGAGTAGATGAGGACCAGCGCCGTGGGAAGTACGACCCACGGGACGAGAATAGCGAGCGCGCTGACTGGCATTCTCTTCGGCGCAACCGGCCGAAAGCGGCGCCAGATCATTGGAGCGACGATGAGCAGCCAGCCCAGCGCCGCGACCACGATCACCGCCGTTGCCCACAGACTCGTCGGGGGAACCGGCACACCCCGACCAACAGTGGGCGTCGCGCCAGAGAAGTACTGCGCGAACAGGAGCGTGTTGAGCGTGCCAGTCAGCGTCAGTGGGCCGAACGGCAGTTGCCCCGACTGAGTGAGTGAAAGTCGGTCGACCGGCAAGGACAGGAGCGCAGCGCCCGCCGCGCTGATGCCCCACCCGACGAGCAGTTGACGCGATCGCGTGAGCCTCTTTCGTGCCAGCACCAGTGTCACGCCGTGAGCGATCACCAGCAGCGCCATGTAGATGTTGAGAAGGACCCCGATTGTGGCGAGACCGCCATAGAACGCCCACCAGCCGATGGTGCGGCGCTCGATAGCGCGAAGCAACAGGATCGTGAGCCAGACCGCGACTGCTGCGGTGAAGGCCAGCGATCGTGCCTCGATGCCCATCCAGGTCACTCGCGGCAGCATGAGGAAGACGAGTCCAGCAACGATCGCCAGGCGACGCCCGCCGAGTTTGTTGCCAAGAACGGCAACACCAGCGCAGGCGATTCCGACTGCGATCATCGACGGCACGCGAAGCGCGAAGTTGGATGTGCCAAAGGCTCCGATCCAGAAGTGCATCACGAAGTAGTACGTGCCATGAACGGCGTCGATGTTCTGCATCATCTGCCAGAGATGCGGGAGGCTTCGCAGTGCTGCCGTTTGCGTCGCAGCTTCGTCGTTCCATTTCGAGGGAACCCACGAGCCGATGGCCGCGACGAGGGTCGCGACGACCCCGAGCCACAGCGGGTCAGTCCACCCGCGTCGCCGCGATACCTGCGGAGGCTCGGGGGCGCGCTCTCCGACGACGCGGTTGCGCGACCTCGGCGGCCTCGGAACTCCAACAAGTCGCTGAACACTCGTTTCGGTCACGTCACCAATTCTGCGCCGCGGTCCTGCACGCGCTCTGTGCCGGGAGTCCGCCTAACCTGAGAGATCTACAAGGTCGGTGCGGCCCCGAGGCGAAGCGCCGTGGCGATCCCGGCGAGAATCCCTTCCATCGAGACGTTCGCTGTGACCGGGCTCGATGCGCCCGCTGATGCGGCCTGTTCGATGGCGGCCCGGATGCGATCGGCATCGCGGGACTCGAATCCCGTGGCGAGCAGGAGTGGCTTTCCGAGCGCTTGGATGTCGTGAACCACTGATGAGACGTCCGTCACGCACACGTCGGCGGCGGTGAGCGCCCAGCCGTAGTCGCCAGTGTCCACGACGTCGCCGCGATTCGCGGTCGCGAGAGCTCGCCGGAGGCGGGCATCCGCTTCCGAGCTCGCCGCACGCACCCTGCCGAGCCAGGGATGAGGTCGATAGATCAAGCGCAGATCGGGGGAACCGAGCACGGCAGCGACGATCTGCTCGCCGTGAGACTCGACGGAGCTGTAGTCCATGCTCGCGCGGTCGCCCTCCCAGGTGGGCGCGTAGAGAACGACTTTGCGGCCATCCGGTTGCCACGACAGCGGGGGCGATCCAACGAATCCGAGCCAGGGGCTACCGATAACCACGGCACTCGCGTCCGCGTCGTAGCCGCGTATGCCGCGAAGCTGATCGATAGCAGCGGCATCCGCGACGAAGTCGAGGTCGTAAGCCTTCAGCTGCCGTGAGACCGACGATTCCTTGCCGCTCTCGCCATGGCCGATGAAGACGTGGACCGGGACAGCAAAACGCAACACTCGGAAGTTAAGAGCGTTGTGATTGGGATAGAGCACGACCCGTACCTGGTGGCTTTCAAGCACCCGTGCGAGTTCGGGAGCGCCGGATGCAAACGTGACGGCGACCGTTGTGTCACGGCGAACAGCGGCGAAGGTGGAGGGATCCGACGTGATGATCGCGGTGGGGTACTCGACGTTCAGCGCCTCGAGCACTCGATACCAGCGTCGCAGTTGGTAGAGGCTCTGCGGTGCATCGGCGAAGTAGACCGCAATGGGTGTCGTCGTCGGCGTCGTTCGCGCGATAGTGCGGGCGACGCGTCGCGCGCGCACCTTGGTCAGGATGATCGAGATCGACGTGCCTAGTGCGCTCACTTCACCGCCACCTCAGGAGTAGGCAGCGTGCGGACGCCTCGCGATGTACGCACGTGCTCGAGCGTGCGATCGACCTCACGCAGGAACCGGTCGAGCGGCGGGCTAGAGAGATCGCCAAGATAGCGCTCCGCAAGCTGGGCGCGAGCCTTGCTCTTTTGTGGCTCCGTCAATGCTTGCCCGACCGCCTCGCCAAGCGTGTCAACAGCGCCCGACTCAACCATGATGTACGGCCGATCGAGCGCGAGAAAGTCGACGAGATCACTCCCGACATCGGTCACCAGTACGTCCGCGGCCGCGAGCACGGCGTAGCGCTCGGTGAGGGTGCCCGCGATGACTGACGTGCCTCCGGCGTGACGAAGGCGGGTCACGAGGTGATCGCTCGCCTCGGCAAACTGGCTATTGAGGGTGCCGAGCGCCGGATGCGGCAGGTAGGTCACCGAGACATTCTCCCGCGTCAGCAGCGCTGTGAGCACGGCATCGCCGCTCGTGAGGATCGAGCTGTAGCCGTCCTCCGCGTAGTAGCCCTCCCAGGTCGGCGCGTACACGATCGACTTCTTCGGGCTGGGCTCCAGGGACCGGGCGAGTTCGAGCAGCTCTCCGACTTGCGGTCGGCCGGTAATTCGCAGCTGGTCCTCGCGCACACCGATGTTGGCGTCGAGGTATCTCTCCTTGGCGGCCTCGCCTGCGATCCAAAGCTCATCGAAGGCTCGCGATGCGGGGTTGGCGGCCTCGGCTTTGTCACTCTCACCGTGGCCGATGTAGACGTCGTACAGACCCGGGATGCGGAGCAGATTCTTGTTTGCTGAGGTGTTGCGCGGGTAAAGCGCGAGAGCGAAGGTGGGCACCTGTTCGACGAAGAACTCGATCGCCTCGGCGCCCACAAGGTGCACCAGCGGAATCCGGGACGGCGCGAGAGTGTCGAAGTGCCATGGCAGTCGATCGACCGTGAGGATCACCACGCGATGCTTCTCATTGAGGCGCTCGAGAACGCGCATCCAGTCGGTGATCGCGTAGGCGCTCGCGATGCGCGCATTGAAATGCACGAGGATCTCAGGCGACTCCTCGCGTAGCGCAGCGGTGAGCGCCGCGAGTCGGGCCTGTTCGGATGGCATCCGCAGGTTGTGCGTCAGAGCCCTCGAGATAGGAACGAGAGTGCCGATGACCAGCCCGAGACAGATGACGCCGAGCAGCGCATATGCCCAGGGGTCCACGTCGTAAATTGCGAGAATGGGCGCCACGATCCAGACCGGGATGGCGACCAGGGTCGGCCCAGCGACGGGAATCACACGTATCGGGGTAGGGGCCGCGACGACGATATTGCGCCAGTCGGCTGTGCCGCGCCAGCGCCGGAAAACGAGTACCCGCAAGACGTGCCGTAGCAGGTGTAAGCCATGGAGCAGAGCGAGTAGGGTCGCGACCTCCCACAGGGACACTGCGTCGGCATCCGCGTGCAGAACGACGATGGCGGTGGCGACGCTGATCAGGATAGCTGCGCCGGCCTGGTCCGCGTCACCGGACGTTCGCTCCGAAGTCTTCGACAGAACGGTCACAATCACCGTCGTTGCGTAGAGCGCAACGGCAATCATGAGCACTGACCAGTGCGTTACTGTCGCGGCGGCCGCGGCAAGCGCGGCGGCGATCAGGAGAATTCGACGGATCATCCTGCCGCCCCGTCGACAGTGTCGGCGGTCAAGGTCGAGACGCCCATCGACCTGCCCTCCTGCAGTGGCGGAGTTGGGACGACGCGTGGCTCTGGGTACCGGCTCTTCGCGCGCTCGACCACCGCACTGACCTGGTCAACGAACGCCTTCACCGGGTCAGCCGAGATCGGCCCGAGCAGGTAGTCCGCGAGCGCAATTCGGGCTGCACGGCCTTCGGGGTCCCCCACTAGGGCGTGCGAGATTGCCTGGCTGAAGCCCTCGCCCTGTTGGCTGCTGAGGTCAGCGTCGATGACCCTACCCGCATCGCTCGAGGGAAAGGCGAGCAGAAAATCCGCGAGCTTTTCGTTGCGCGGGTTCGTCACGAGGTACGGCTTGTGCGATGCCAGGAAGTCGGTGAGGACGCTCGAGATGTCCGTGATCATGACGTCGGCACTGTTGAAGGCGGCGTAGAGCGAGACCGTACCGGTCTCGAAGACCTGGTGATCGCTTCCCGCCTCGGCCAGGAGTCGCGCGATCTCTTCCTGCGCTTCGAGCATGTCCGCACGACGGTGCCCGGACGACGGATGGGGTTTGAACAGGATTCGTGGCTGGTTCGGCATCGCGAGCATCGCGCTCACCATTGCAACGCCCATGCTTGCCAGCGACGAGTAGTTGGACTGTTCGAGGAATCCTTCCCAGGTTGGCGCATACAGTACGGTCGGTCGGGGAAGGGTGATCTCGCTCGAGCCGTCGGCGGCAACCGTCGCGATCTCGGCCAGTTGGGGTCGCCCGACGGTCACAAACTGCTCGGGTCGGAAGCCCTCGCCGAGCGCGGTATACCGATCGACACCCGCCGGTCCAGATACCCAGATCTCGTCGAAGACCTTGCTGTAGGGGTTGTAGCTCGACACCTTGTCACTATCACCATGACCGATGAAGACCTGAAGTAGCCCGCGCAGGCGCATGATCTCAAACACCTTGTTCGCCGTCGTGGGATGTAGCACGACCTTGATGGATGAGACTGTCAGCAATTCAATGTCGCGCGCACGTCCCGCGAACAGCACCGGGATGTTCGTTGGCTCCATGTTTGGAAGGTGCGCCGCCTCTTTCACTATGATCAGCGTGCGCGCCGTGAAGGCATTCGCGGTCTGGATCCAGACGTTGAGCGCGTATGTGCCACTCGCGGGAGCACTTACGTAGATCACGACCTCCGGAGCATAGGCGTCGAGCGCCGCACGAAGCGCGACGACGCAATCGGCGCGGGTGCCGAGGGCGAGAAGCCGTGCTCGAAGCACGATGCTCGCGACGCCGGAGGTAAATCCAAGAATCGCCGCGACGGCGCCAACGACCACGAGATCGATGCGTGCGCCGTCGGTCGCCAGGACGAGCGGAACACCGCCGGCCAAAACCAGGGTCGGAATGAGAGCGACGATCGCCGAGATCGTGCCCGCAGGAGCGGGTACCGAGTTCCTCAGCCCCCACTGCCCGAACCCGCGCCAGGCGAGGCCCGTCACCTGGTAGCCGCGCGCGCGCCACTGATCGCCGAAGGTCGCGAGGAAGCACAGGACTGCCGCGAGGGGCAGTACCCAGACGGTGGCACCATGGCGCAGGTTGTCGGCCGCGTTCGCGGACGCGAGAGCCAGCTGCAGAAACACCGCGAGCAGAATCAGCAGGAGGATCCGAATCGCTCGGGAGATGCCGATGTAGCTGAGGGCGCGGTTGATGGGTGACCGCAGTACTGTCACCGCCACCTGCGAACCGATGCTGACCACGGTCCCTGAGAGAGTCAGCCAGGGATATTCGGCAAGTGCTCCGGCTGCCGCCATGGCGAGGCCGACAGCCTGGGCGCCGAGCAGGCAGAGGTCGACCAGCGAGATCCGGGTAACGGAACTGCGGATACTCGCGCGGCGCGCTGGCGGCGCCGCTGCGTCCCGTTTCGCGCCGCGCTCAGCCACGGAAATCAGTCGTCGTCCTCGAGAGCTTCGGCAAGGCTGTCTACCGGGCTGCCGTCGCGTCGCACGTCGATGACGTGACCGGTGGCGCTCGAGATGAGGGTGTCGATCGAGGCGAGCGCGACGGCGCGGGCGCTCAGCAGCGTGTCGGCAGGCTCGTTGCCGAATGCCTTGGTGCGCAGGGGAGTGCGGGTGCGATCCGGGTTGATGACGTTGACCCGCACACCGTCGACAACCCATTCGTCGGCAAGTGCCTGGGTGAAGTTGACGAGCGCGGCCTTGGTTGCGGAGTAAAGGCTGTATCCGCCGCGCCCCCGAGTGTACGAACTGGAAGTGAAGTTGAGAAGTTGTCCTGCAGTCTCGCGCAGGTACGGCAGCGACTCCTGCGCGATCAGGATTGACCCCACCAGGTTGACGTCGATGGTTTCGTAGACGATGTCGTCTGACGCATCCTCAAGACGAGAAACGGCCAGCAGGCCCGTTGAATTGACGACATAGTCGATTCGCCCGGTGGCTTCGGCGGCCGCCTTGAGCGCATCCCGAACGTCCTGACGGTTCTGCACATGGGTCTTGGTCTCGGAGCGGCTGTACGAGAAGACGTGTGCACCAAAGTCTTTGGCAACCGCGCACACCTCGGCGCCGATTCCGTAGCCTCCGCCGAAGACGACGACGGTCTTGCCCTCGAGGCCGGCGACGCGGGTCTCTTCCGCCAGTTCTTTCGCGGTTGCGGAGCGCAGCTGGAACAGCTTGTCGGCCATCGCAATGTCGATCGGCTCGGTGACTTTCATGTTCTCGTCGGAGCCCGCGACAACGGCGATGCGGACATCGGGCGTGTAGCGCAGAACAACGGTGCAGTCATCCGTGGCGGTGAAATTCGGGTCGAGTTGCGCCTTCTCGTAGGCGGCTCGGATCGCGGACAGACGGAATCCCTGTGGAGTCTGGCCACGCCGGAGCTTCGAACGCGGAGGAACATCGATCAGGAATCCGTCGTCTGACACCTCGATGATTGTGTCTGCGGACGGAATGGCGGTGTCGACCGCGCTGTGCTCGTCGAGTGCGACGACACAGTCGTGGATTATCCGATTGTCGACGAACGGACGCACCGCGTCGTGGAACAGCACCTTGACCTCGTCATCACCGAGGGCCTCGATGGCGAGCTGTGTTGTCTGGTTTCGGTCGCTTCCGCCCTCGAGGATGCGAGTGAGCTTTGGGTACTTTCCCGTGCTCCGGATGGCGAGGATCGGATCGAGGTGACCGGGCGTCATCATGACCAGAACTTCGTCTACATCGGAGGAATCGTTGAGGGCCTCGATGGTGTGCTCGACAACGGACTTGCCAGCGATCTTGATGAGCTGTTTGGGAAGATTGAAGCCGATTCGGGCGCCCACGCCACCGGCGAGAACGACCGCGACGGTGCGCAGATCGCTGCCTGATGAAGAGGTCACGCGGTGTCTCCTTGGTTTGTCGCCCCAGTCTAAATGAGAAACTTCAGGGGCAACTGGTCACCCGGATCGTGACTAGGAACGCACGTAGTTCGTTGGTATCGCGGGCTCGCCCTTACTGAGGCGCAGCGCGTCCTCGGGCAGCTCGGCGACCGCCTCCGCGCGGTGTGACCGGGCGAGGATCGTCCCGGCCGCGCCAAGGTAGGACTCGTCGATCGCTCCCCGCGTCACCAGTGGCACCAACAGAGGACGGGCTGTGACGGAGGCCTCGGGCGTCGAGCCGATGTAGATGGTTTCCGCGACCGCGACACCGTCGGCGAGAGTGCGCACCGGGGATTTGCGTCCGCCGATCGTGGCTTTCGCAACTGACTTCTTGGCAACTGAGGTCCAGCCGCCAGCGTCGTCGCGCTTTGCCACAAGTTTGTAGACCAGCCCAGCTGCGGGATGCCCGGAGCCGGTCACCACCGAGGTACCCACGCCGAAGGAGTCCACCGGTGCCGCGGCCAGCGCGGCGATCGCGTACTCGTCGAGGTCATTGGTGACGGTGATCTTCGTCTTGGTTGCGCCCAGCGAGTCCAATTGCGCGCGAACGGCCGCGACCTGTGAGGGCAGATCGCCGCTATCGATGCGCACTGCACCGAGCTCGGTACCGGCAACCTTGATCGCCAACTCGACCGCCTTCGTGACATCAAAGGTGTCGACCAACAGCGTCGTGCCGGGGCCAAGGGCGGCAACCTGGGCCGCAAACGCGGCTTCCTCGGTGCTGTGCAGGAGGGTAAAAGCGTGGGCGGCGGTGCCCATCGTCGGAACTCCCCAACTTCGTCCTGCCTCGAGGTTGCTCGTCGCTCCGAACCCGGCAACGAATGCGGCGCGGGCGGCCGCGACTGCGGCTCGCTCGCTCGCTCGCCGAGATCCCATCTCAGCCAGAGGACGACCCTGTGCGGCAGTCACCATTCGGCTCGCGGCGCTCGCAACAGCACTGTCGTAGTTGAGCACGCTGAGAACTAGCGTTTCCAGCACGACGGTCTCGGCGAATCCGCCCTGCACGACGAGCATCGGGGATCCAGGAAAGTAGACCTCGCCCTCGCGGTAGCCCGAGATGCTCCCCGTGAATCGGTAGTCCGCCAGCCAGTCAAGTGCCGTGCTGCCGACGATCTTGTTTTCGCGCAGCCAGGCGAGCTCATCATCCCCGAATCGGAAGTCACGGATGAGCTCAAGCAGCCTGCCCGTTCCCGCAACAATCCCGTAGCGGCGCCCGGCGGGCAGGCTCCGGGCAAAGACCTCGAAGACGCACTCTCGATCGGACTGGCCGCTGCCGATTGCTGCGTCGATCATGGTCAGCTCGTAGCGGTCGGTGAGAAGCGCGCTGGTCATAAGTCCAGCCTAGAGATTCCCGAGGACCGCACTCACGTAAACTTGAGCATCGTGAGCGACGCACCCATCGGAGTATTCGACAGCGGTGTCGGCGGACTCACCGTGGCGAGGGCGATCATCGACCAGTTGCCGCATGAATCCCTGCTCTACGTCGGCGACACCGCCCACTCGCCGTACGGACCCAAGCCCATCGCGGAGGTGCGAGAGTACGCGCTCGCGGTGCTCGACGATCTGGTCGACGAGGGAGTCAAGCTCCTTGTGATCGCGTGCAACACGGCGTCGTCTGCAATGCTGCGGGACGCTCGCGAGCGCTACACCGAGGCGCGCGGGATTCCCATCGTGGAGGTCATTCATCCGGCGGTGCGCGCCGCGGTGAGACAGACCCGCACCAAGCGCATCGGCGTGATCGGAACCGTCGGCACCATCAACTCGCACGCCTACGACGACGCGTTCATAGCGGCATCCGATCTGGAAATCTTCAGCCAGGCGTGCCCACGATTCGTCGAATTCGTGGAATCCGGCGTCACCAGTGGTGCCGAACTGTTCGCGGTCGCCGAGGAATACCTTGCGCCGCTCAAGGCCGCCGACATCGACACGCTCGTGCTGGGGTGCACGCACTATCCGCTGTTGGCCGCCGCAATCCAGTACGTGATGGGCGAGGACGTGACTCTCGTGTCGAGCGCGGAGGAGACGGCGTACGACGTCTACCGAACCCTCGTAAAGCACGGGCTCGAGCGCACCAAACGCGAACCGTCGACGTATCGGTTTGAGGCAACCGGCGATAGCAAAAATGATTTTCTGCGGCTGGCGAGTCGCTTTCTTGGCCCCGAGGTGAACACCGTTGACCTCGTTCAGACCGGCACAGTGCCACTCATCCAAAGAGGAAACAACTCATGACCCGCTCTGACGGCCGTGCAGAAGACCAGCTCCGCGAGATCACGATCGAGCGCGGCTGGAGCAAACAGGCCGAAGGCTCGGCGCTCATCTCGTTCGGTAACACGCGGGTGCTTTGCACCGCATCGTTTACCAACGGGGTTCCGCGCTGGCTGGCCGGTAAGGGAAAGGGCTGGGTCACTGCCGAGTATTCGATGCTTCCGCGCTCGACGAATGACCGCATGGATCGTGAGTCGGTCAAGGGCAAGATCGGTGGACGCACTCACGAGATCTCACGCCTCATCGGCCGGAGCCTCCGAGCCGTCATCGACATGAAGGCGCTCGGCGAAAACACCCTCGTTCTGGACTGCGACGTTCTGCAGGCCGACGGCGGAACCCGCACCGCGGCAATCACCGGTGCCTACGTCGCCATGGTAGATGCCATCGAATGGGCTCGCGGCAAGGGCTTCATTGGGCAGAAGGCGACGCCGCTGATCGACAGCGTTTCCGCAGTCTCTGTCGGCATCATCGACGGCGTGCCCATGCTCGACCTTGCTTACGTCGAGGACGTCCGTGCGGAGACCGACATGAACGTGGTCGTCACCGGTCGCGGACTGTTCGTCGAGGTGCAGGGCACAGCGGAGGGTGCGCCCTTCGACCGCTCTGAGCTGAACAACCTGCTCGATCTGGCTCTCGGTGGAACGACCGCGCTCGCGGAATTCCAGAAGGCCGCGCTGGCCTGAGAATGGTGCTGAATCGACTGGTTCTCGCGACGCACAACGTGCACAAGGTCGAGGAGCTGCGTCGCATCCTGGGTCCGCGGCTCGGCGACATCGAGCTGATCGCGTACGACGGCCCGGAACCGATCGAGGATGGCGAGACCTTCGAGGCGAACGCGCTGATCAAAGCGCGCGCAGCGTTCGAATACTCGGGTCTGCCGGCTATCGCGGACGACTCCGGAATCTCTGTCGCTGCGCTCGGTGGTGCCCCGGGTATCCACTCGGCCCGTTACGCCGGAACCCGGGACGACGGCGACAATCTTCGACTGCTGCTCGAACGGATGACCGGGGTCCACGATCGCGCGGCCGACTTCACCTGCGCCGCCGCTTTCGTCGCCATCGGAATCGAGCACGTCGAGCTCGGAATCTGGCCAGGCACGCTGTTACGTCAGGCCGCGGGTGGTGGTGGATTCGGCTACGACCCCGTCTTCCAACCCGAGGGGCTCGCCGTCAGCTCTGCCGAACTCACCGCAGACGAAAAAAATGCGATTAGTCATCGTGCGATGGCATTCGGCAAACTCTTCGCGTACATCCACGCGCTCTAACCGGCAAGCGACGGCAGGATGGTGTCGTGACGAACCGGCGCTCGACAACTCAGCGGCCACCCATTCGCGGTGTGCTGCTGCTCGGGCCCGCCTTCGTCGCTGCGATCGCCTACGTCGACCCTGGCAATGTCGCCGCCAACCTGAGCGCCGGCGCGAAGTATGGCTACCTGCTGGTGTGGGTGCTGGTCGTGGCCAACCTCATGGCGGGACTCATTCAGTACCAATCGGCAAAGCTCGGGTTGGTTACCGGTCGGAGCCTGCCCGAGCTTCTGGGCGAGCGTCTGCACGCGCGCTCTCGAATCAGTTTCTGGGTGCAGGCCGAGCTCATCGCTGCCGCGACCGATCTCGCGGAGGTAATCGGCGGCGCTATCGCACTTCATCTGCTGTTCGATCTGCCACTCGTTGTGGGCGGGCTGATCGTCGGCATCGTTTCGATGATGCTGCTGGGCATCCAATCGCGATTTGGCCAGCGTCCGTTCGAGTTCGTGATTATCGGCCTGCTCGCGATCATCGCGATCGGTTTTCTCGCGGGGCTGGTCGTGCGTCCACCGGATGGTGCCGCAATAGTGGGTGGACTCGTTCCGCGTTTTGCCGGAACTGGGTCGGTGTTGCTGGCCGCGAGCGTACTCGGCGCGACCGTGATGCCGCACGCCATCTACGTGCACTCGGCCCTCGCCCGTGACCGGCACGGTCGCGGCGACGGCCTGGCGCACACGGGTCGGTTGCTGAGAATCACCAAGTGGGATGTTGCGATCGCGCTGACGCTGGCGGGCATCGTCAATGTCGGCATGCTGCTGCTCGCGGCAACCAACCTGCGGTCGGTGTCCAGCGTCGACACCATCGAGGGGGCGCACGCGGCGATCGCCGTCGCTCTTGGCCCTGCGATCGCTATCATCTTCTCGATCGGTCTTCTCGCGTCCGGTCTCGCATCCACGTCGGTCGGAAGTTACGCTGGCGCAACCATAATGGCGGGACTGCTACGCCGTCGCATCCCGATCCTGGTGCGTCGAACGGTCACCCTGATCCCCGCGCTCGTGCTGCTGTGGGTGGGCGCTGATCCGACCGCGGTTCTCATCATCAGCCAGGTGGTCCTGAGCTTTGGAATCCCGTTCGCACTGATTCCTCTGCTTCGACTGACCAACGATGTTGCCGTCATGGGCGCATTTGCCAACACGATCGCTGTCAAGATTCTGCTGTTTGTCTCGGTCGTTCTGGTTGTTGGCCTGAACGCGACCCTGCTCGTTCTCGCGTTCCTCGGGAACTCCTAGGCGTCAGGCGCATAGGGTTGGGGAGTGCCTGACGCCGAGATCGTTCCCCTTGACGCCTCACCGGGCGACCGCATTGCCCTCGCTATTGCACGGTTCGGGGAACGGGATGTTGCCGATCGCGCTGCAGCACTGCTGAGCGGCAACAACGAGGGCGAGGAGTTTCTACTCTGGGTCGGAGGTCGGCATGCGCAGGGAATTCTGGATGGCGCCCCGGCGCTGTACTGGCCCGAGGTGTGGGGCGCCCGCACACTGCTATACGCGTGGGATGAGCCTGCCGGCACGGTTGTTCGAACGGCGTTGGCGAATCAGGCCTGGCGAGTTCGCGAGATGTGTTGTCGCGTGGTTGCGGCGCGAGAGCTTCCGTTTGGTGCCGAGCTGGTGACCTTGCTCACCGACGAGGTCGCTCGGGTTCGCGGAAATGCCGCGCGAGCGCTGGGGGTTGTCGGCAACTACGACCAGGCCCTCGAGGTCAAGAAGCTACTGAAAGACCCGGAGCTCGACGTGCGCAAGCAGACAGGTGCTGCGCTCAAGGTGCTCACCGAGCGGCTCGGTCGCTCGATCGACTAAGCGCTAGCGGAGTTCGTCGGGACGAAGCGTCACTTCGGAGTCGGTGGGTGTCGGTGACGGGTGGCGGCGGGCACGGATGGCTCCCTGCACGTAGTGCACGATAGCGGCCAGCAGGGTCAGGACGACAACCGCGAGCAGTACAAGGTCGATGTACTTGGTCACGAAATTGGCGACCGGGGGGATATTGCCAAGCAGGTACCCGATGGTCGTGAGTCCGCCGCCCCAGAGCAGTGCGCCGCACAGGTTGTAGAGGGAGTAGCGGCGACGTCCCATGTGCCCGACACCTGCCGCGACGGGGGCGAAGGTTCGAACGACGGGAACGAAGCGCGCAACAATGACCGCGAGGGCCCCGAACCGGTCGAAGAATTCGTTGGTGCGTTTGACGTTGCGAACGCTGAATAGCCCCGTCTCTTTGCGTTCGAAGATTCGCGGACCGGCCTTCCGCCCGATGAAGTAGCCCGACTCGCCGCCGAGAAACGCCGCGAAGCCGATGAGCAGTGCGACCCACCAGATGTCGACGTGGATGAGACGGTGCGTGCCGAAGGTCAGCAGGCCCGTGATGAGCAGCAGTGTGTCGCCGGGGAAAACGAATCCGACCAGCAGCCCGGTCTCGGCGAAGATGATCGCGCAAACGACAAGAAGCGCCCATGGTCCGGCGTCCTGGATGAGCGTGTTCGGACTAAGCCACGGGATAAGTGCAGTAAACAAAGTATTGGTCTCCGTTACGGGCGCCACGGCGGCCGGTAGTCAGGGGTACGTCCCTGTCAGGGTACTAGGTGAAGTCAGGCAGAAGCATTGGTACGGACAATGGATCCTGAGAGTACGCGCCTAGTATCGCTGGATGAAGCAGCGACAAGTCCCACCACTTGCCGTGCTGTTTTGGGTGGTTATCGCGGACTATCTGGCCCAGATTCCCTATTACATCGTGAACTACTACGTTCCTCATCGCGCTCTACCCACCCTCAGTTCCCTCGTTCTGCTTGGGCTGACTCTCGCCTGGTTCCTCGTCGGATACTTCGGCCTGCGGGCGCGCCGCCGGTTCGGCTACTGGGTGCTGCTGAGCTTCCTACTCGTGGAAGGACTCTTCTATCTGCACACGCTGGTATTCGGAGCGGTCGCCTTCCAACTCGCGAATCCCAATTTGGTCATCAAGGCTGTATTCCTGATTGGATACGCAACGGGAATCGTTTCGCTGATCTACTTCGTCGCGCTCATTGTCTTCCGCAAACGACCTATCGGAATAGAAGGGCGAGCGTCGGTATCGCGAGCAGGATCGCAAGAACCACGACCATGATGAGCACTCGGCCGGTGGAAACGGCTTGGTGGGCACCTGCCCGGGTACTAGTTAACGCTGGGTTGATCCGTAGGGTTGTGGCCCTACTTCCCGGATAGCCCCCATCTGGGAAACAGTACCCGGAACCCCTCGGTCAGTCCGCCGGTCAATGCGGCGGCTCCGTGTCCGCCGTCTGGCACCTCGAAAAAGGTGGACTTCCAGCCCGCCGCTCCCGCTGCCCGCGCGACTGCGGTCGCCTGAAGCCGGAAGAGCGCGTCATCCGAGGACACCGTGAAAACTCCCCACGAGTCCGGGTATCTTTTCGTGCCGAGAATCGTCACCGGCCAGGTTCGCTCATAGGCGTGCCAATCCCCATGAAAGTAACGGTTGACGGTCACCGTTGGTTCCTCCGAGCCCGCGTAGCCTTCGCCGGATATGTCGAGCACGTTGCCCCAGGTGAGAGGATATTTTGCGCCGAAATAGGCTGCGCACTCCCCGCCATTGGAGTATCCCGCAACGGTCCAGTGCGCCGGGTCTTGCAGAACGTGCAAATGGCGCCTGGCCCAGTTGACGACGTCTTTGCTGATGTAGGTCTCGGAGTTGCCGTACAGCGCGGTGTTCTGGCAGAGCGTGTCATTACCAGGACTACCGATCTGATCTGCAGCAAGCACGATGGGCGCTAGTCCGTGATTTTTCGCTGCGAACTGGTCGAGTATCTTGCCGGCGAACGTGGCGTCCGGGTTGCCGGGTTGGCCCATCATGAAGATCACCAGGGGAAGTCGAGGCGCATTCGCGACGAGCGCCGCGGGAGGCAGGTACACCTCAGCGGGGCGGGCTGTGAAGCCGGACAGTGTGCCGGGGATGATCACGGATCCCACTTTTCCCCAGGATGGCATGCCGACGGGCGGAACCCACGCGGTCCACAGTGGTGCGGCCGAGCCGTTTCCACCCGTGTGTGTCGGGCCCGAGGCCGGGTCTCCGGCTGCGGGGGGAAGGTGGATGCCGCTGTCCGCGTTGATCCCGAGCAGATCACCCACCGTTGGGTCGAGTCCGAACCACGCGTTGATTCCGACTGTCGCCGAGGCAACTGCGAGAACAATCGCGAAGGCGGCGACGATCTTTCGCCACCATGCCGACCTCCAGAAACTCGCAACGGCCAATCCAGCGGCACTCAGCGAGGCGGCGACGAAGAGCGAGATTGTCTTACCCACATAGACGCCAAAAGTGTCGTCGGACCGAACCTGCCAGAGCACGACAAAGGCGATGGCCGCTCCCGCGAGAATTCCGATGGCCGCTGAGACGACGGTGAATCGGGACGGTCGCCTCGCTATCAGCACGATGATCGAAAGTGCGGCAAGCGTATAGACAATGACCGGCACGGGCCCGTCCATTATTTGGATCGTGAGGATTGCGACAGCGAGCGGGGACAGGTGCGGCGCCGTCCAGCTCTGGGACGCCAGTAGGACGGCGGCAATAACGAGCACCAACGCGATTGCCGCTGGGACGACGACGGATGGGCGAAGCAGACGTCGGCGAGTCGGCGGCGAATCCGGGAGCTCGGTATCGATCTCCCGACTCTCCTCACGGATGGGGTTGCTATTCATGCGTTGGGCAATTCGCTTTCGAGTTCGGTCCGAGGGCATCGGGCGTGTCGAGCATGACAATATCTCACAAAGGCGAGAACGCCAGCCTTGGCACAGTGACCGTCCGAATGGTTGGAGTGATCTTCACCAACCTGTTGTGGTGGAGAATTCAGGAAATCGAACCTGACAAGGTGCCCCGATAGGCACATTCCCCTTGGAGTGTCGCGGGCGCAACTATATCGCTTCGATTGCATGTTACCCGCCCTGAACGGCGTGTCGCGATACGGGGGGAAAGTGAGAGCAACTCACGGCCGGTTGCTGAGTGCGGGAGAAGGGACTTGAACCCTCACGCCCGAAAGCACAGGAACCTAAATCCTGCGTGTATACCAATTTCACCACTCCCGCGGGCGTGCCTATTGTATCGGCGTGATGTCCCTGGCAACTGTTCGCTGACGGATGCTGCTGCCGCTCGCACGGAGAACGTGGGCAAGCGTCGTGGTCGCACTACTCGGCAGAGTAAGTACTTCGAGAGGCTCACGAGCTCCGGCGAGCACCAGCTCGATGGGCAGCCCGGTGTCAAAGACCTGCACTCCCGGGAACTCCGCAACAGCGCTCAAGGTCCGATCCGTTTCGCGGCGGTGTGGCAGGTAGGCGAGATCGCCGGCCGCTGCCTCGGTGGCCACCCACGCCAGGTATTTGTCGATCGGGATCAGACCATCCACTGGGCGGGCGCTCCCCAGGAGCACTCGGTTGCCGGGAACCGCGATCGGTCGGGCGGTGCGCCGCACCCAGTCGAGCGTGTGTGGTCGAACGCGGATACCGCGGTCAGCGAGCGCGGTCATCCTGTCGTCTCCCAGCGCGAAGACGGTAGATATCTCGAGGCGTTCGCGGGAGGCCAGCCGAAGCATCCGGGTTCGGGCATTGCCGCCCAGCAAGGTCGCCAGCGATGACTCGTGCTGCGATGGCCGGGAAAAGCCGGTTCGTTCGAGCAACGCGTCAGCGAGCGCAATCGTGTGCGCGCCGTCATCAAGAAGGGTGACGTGGCCTGGCCGCAGCAGGGACAATGCCATCCGGAACTGCCCAGAGAATCCGTCACCGATCGCCCAACGGCGGTGACGGGAGAGCAGCTCCCATGGGATGCCGTAGTACGGCACGCACTCTGCGAACCGGGCCCCGCGTGCCAGCAGTTCCTCGGCGGTAGCCGCCATCTGCGCGCTACCCAGTCGCAGCGCGACGACGATCGGTTGGTCTTGGACCGCAGCCCACTCTGCCGCAGCGATCAGCTGCAATGGTGATTCGACCCAGGCTATTGCTTGGCTCATGCGCCAACGCTTGCAGTCCCGCTTGTCGGCCGAGTGAACTGGGCGAGTACGCCGAGTGAACCCTTCGACGAGCTCAGGGAGCGGTGACGCGGGCGGTGCTGTTGCGGATGAGCAGCTCAGCCTTCGCCTTGAGCGAGGTCTTCGAGGGGTGCGCGCCGCCCGCGAGCTCGCTAAGGAGGATGCGGGCGCCTCGTTCGCCGTGTTCGTACGGGTCCTGCGCCATTGTGGTCAGCCCAAAGGATGCGGCGAGATCGTGATTGTCGATTCCGATCACGGAGAGTTCCTGTGGCACCCGGATGCCAGAGTCGCCGGCCGCGAGGATCGTGCCGATCGCCATCTCGTCTGAGCTGGCGAACACGGCCGTGGGCCGTGGCCCTGGTCGGGCGAACACCTGGTTCATCACATCTCGGCTCGCGGGCAGTGAGAAGTGACCGGACAGCAGTCGATCGGGCGGCACCGTGATGCCCGCTGCACGCGTGGCTTCGAGAAAGCCAGTCGTACGGTCCTCAGGCACCCGCCGGTTGAGCCCCTCGTCGTCGTCGCCGCCAAGGTGTGCAATGTCGCGATGGCCAAGATCCAGCAGGTGCTGCGTTGCGGTGCGGGCGACACCGCGCTCGTCGATTCCGATGTGACGGATGCCGCGTACCGGGCCGCCGATCATCATGAGCGGATGACCGACACTGAGCAACTGCTCGCGTTCACCGGCCGTGAAGTCCATGCCCACCGCGATGAGCGCATCCGTTCGCTTGCGCAGAATCGACCGATGAAAGACACGCTCCCGGTCGCCGCCTCGGCTTGCGAGGTTGTACAGGATCATGTCGTAGTTGGCTTCGCGCAGTGCGGCGTCGACGCCCTCGATGACTGTTGTGTAGAACCAGCGGCTAACCGACGGCGCGACCAGCCCCATCGTGAGAGTGCGGCCGGATGCGAGCCCCGACGCACTCGACGACGCGACGTAGCCGAGTTCATCGGCGATGCCTCGGATGCGTTCGCGGGTCGGCTCCGAAACGTTCGGAAGCCCGCGCAGCGCCCTCGACACTGTCGCGATCGAAACGCCGGATGCACGCGCGACGTCATCAATGCTGGTCACGTCGTGCATCACCCCATCGAGTGGAAGTTTGCGCTCTAGGTGGTTTCGAGCGAGACAACTCTGCCACAGGCATTCGTCATACCGCGCTAACCCTTCGTCGCTCCGGCGAGAAGCCCTCGCACGAAGTACCGCTGGAGCGAGAAGAACACGATGAGGGGTGCGATGATCGCCAGGAAGGTTCCGGCCGATAGCAGGTACCACTGCTGGCCGTAGGTTCCGGCGAGGTCGACCAACAGCTTCGTGATCGGCGGGTTGTTACCCGCGAAGATCGTCGCTACGAGTAGATCGTTCCACACCCAGAGGAACTGCAAGATCGCGAAAGATGCGATCGCCGGTCTCGCCAGCGGGAGCACGATGCGGAAGAAAATCTGGCCGTGGCTCGCGCCGTCGATCTTGGCTGCCTCCATGATGTCGACCGGCAAAGCGGCGATGAAGTTGTGCAACAAAAAGATAGCGAGAGGCAGGGCGAAGATCGTGTGTGCGATCCAGATGCGCGCGAAGCTGCCGTCGGTGCCGCTCAGGTTTAGACCCGGGAATACTGCCCAGTGCCCGATGGTGACGCCGTTCGAGAACAGCAGCAGCAGCGGGACCAGTGCAACCTGAATCGGAACGACCTGAAGTGAGAAGACGCCGACAAACAGGATGTTTTTCCCTCGGAACTCGACCCAGGCGAACGCGTACGCCGCCAGCAGCGCGAGCGAGATCGGGATGAGCGTCGCTGGGATCACGATGACGAGCGAATTTACGAAGGACTGTCCGACGGTGAGTGTGTCGTTGAAGTTCAGCGTGTTCGTATAGTTCGAGATCGTCAAATCGGGATGGGTGAAGAAGGTCCACCAGCCCGATGTGTTGATGTCGGCCGGCTGGCGGAATGACGTCACGAACAGTCCGAACGTCGGAATTGTCCAGATGACCGCGATGACAACCGCCGCAATGGTGGCGCCCTTGCTCGACAGCCTCTTCTTGGAGTCGTTGAACGCCGCTGTCTCTGCACGAAGTGTTGCTTTTTCTACCCGCCGCGCGGAGCGGGGGTCAATGTCGGTGGCGATCACAGTCCCAACCTCTGCTTCCGGATGTTGTTGGCGTTATAGATGAGGAACGGGAGGATGAGGATGAATAACAGCACGGCCTCCGCGGACGACGTTCCCGTCTGCGGCGGCAGGTTCTCGAAGAGTCGAACCATTTGGAAGCTGATGACGCTCGTGTTGTTCTGCCCCTGCGTGGTCGCGGCAATGATGTCGTAGACCTTGAGGGACACGATGGCGATCGTGATCCAGACGACGATTATCGTGGGTCGGATGCCGGGAACTGTCACGTTGCGGAAGCGTGCCCAGGCATTTGCGCCGTCCAGCTCGGCCGCCTCGTTCTGCTCTTCGGGGATCCCCTTGATCGCCGCCGAAAGGAGCACCATGGCAAATCCGGTCTGGGTCCAGATCAAGATGACGATCAGCAGCGCGATGTTGAGCGGCGAGGTTTGCAGCCAGTTCACCGGCTGGCCGCCGAACCAGACCACGATCTGGTTGAGCAGGCCGATCTGGGTGCCCTGCTGGTAGTCGTAGAAGAACTTGAAGATGATGGATGCGCCGACGAACGAAATCGCGACAGGCATGAAGACGAATACCTTCAGCACCTTCTCTCCGCGACTCTTGTCGACGAAGACCGCGTAGGCGAGGCCGATCGCGGTGGCGATGATTGGCGTAATGATCACCCAGATGATCTGGTTGCCGAGTGCAATCAAGCCCTGGTTAGCCGGGGCAAGAACGTAGCTGAAGTTCGCGATGCCGACGAATTTTGAACCGTCGTTGCTAAAGAACGCGGAAATGACCGTCTTGATAAGCGGGTAGAGAAGCCCGATAGCGAGAAGAAGCACAGCGGGCGCCATGAAGGCGATGAGCTGCAGCATCGAACCCTTACCCCCGCGCGCACGCAAATCGAGCAGAAATAGACCGGCGCCGAGAACTGCGGCGACTGGCACGAGCCACACGGCGTCGTTGTACACGCCGAGGACGAGCACGATGATGGCGGGCACGGCAATCGCGACGACGAGCCGCATGATCGTGTAACCGCGTCCGGCTCGGGGCGCGAATTCAACGAAGAAGAGGATGAGTGCAACCACGACGCCGAAGGCGACGAGGATGACGGGGATCTGGGCAAGTGGCGGCAATCCGGCCAGCCACTGGAAAAACGCTGTCATGGGTGTAGCCCTTTCGAGTGCGACGGTGAACTCAAATTGAGGAGAGCGGGGGAGCAACCCGCGAGGGCCGCTCGAGCACGGTGCGTGATCACACTGTGCCGAAGCGACCCTCGCGGGGTCAATGGGTATTGCTTAGCTGGCGTTAGCCCATGCCGCCTGGATCTCGGCTTCGGCCTGTGCCTGAGGCATTCCATTCGTCCAGTCGACGATGCCCTTCCAGAACGCGTTCTCCACGACGGTCGGCATTGCGTCATCCGCACCGAACCGGAACGTAGTGGACGAGCTCTGCAGCGTCTTGATGGCGCTCTGCAGCAACGGGTCGGCTTCCTTCGAAGCATCCAGACCCTTGTTCGCGCTGATGAACGACGCACCCTTGACCGTGATGAGGCTGTTTGCCCATGCTGAGCTCGACAGGTAGGTCATGACCTTCTGCGTGGCGGCCTTGCTGTTGAAGGCTGCGGCGAAGTCGCCACCACCGACGACGGCGTGCGATCCGGACTTGACACCCGGCAGTGCGAAGGCCCAGACGTCACCGGTGGGTCCAACTGTCGGAACCGAGCCAGCGGCGGTCTTCGTGGTCGAGAAGCTCGCCTCGAGGAACGTGGCCTGGTTCGTCATTGCGCAGGATCCGTTCGCAACCTTCGCCGCGACGTCTCCGAACGCGGTCGAGTTGATCGATGCGACGTTGCCGAACCCGGCGTTCACGTACTTCGGGTTCTGCAGAATCTGACCGAGCAGGGTGAACGCCTTGTCGATCGAGCCATCAGTGAACTTCGTCTTTCCCTTGACCCACGAGTCGTAGGTCGAGGGGCCCGCCGAGCTCAGGACGACCTCAGCCAGGAAGTCGGCTCCCGGCCATCCCGAAGCAGTGCCGGAGTTGAAGCCCGCACAGAATGGCGCCGCCCCAGTAGTCGACTCGACCTTGCCGATGTCGGAGATCAGGTCGGAGTAGCTGGCGGGAACGGTGATGCCCCACTTCTTGAAGTCGGCCGGCGTGTACCAGATGTAGCCCTTGACGTTTGCGTCGAGTGGCGTGGCGTACATCTTGCCACCGCTCGATACGTAGCCCTGCCAGTCAGTGGAGAAGTTCTTCTTCACACTGGCTTCGGTGGCTGCACCGACGGTCGCAACCTTTCCGGACTGGATCGCGGCGTCGAGAAGACCCGGCTGGGGGAACATACCGATGTCTGGCAGGTCGTTGCCCTGGATCTTCGTGGCGATGTTGGTCGTGAAGTTTCCATCACCCGTGTACGTGATGGTGATGTTGTTCGCCTTGCCCCAGGCCGCCCACGAGGCGTTGAGCTCGGTTGCCTCTGTACCGGTGTCTGGACCGTAGATTGTCACCGTCTGGTGACCCGTCGTTCCGGCGCTGCTTGTCGAGCCGGGGTTTGCTGTGGTGCAACCCGCAAGCGCAATGCTGCCGACTGCGGTTACCGCGAATGCGGCGAGAACGCGTCGGCGTGCTGCGGAAGAAAACACTCGTTGTGCTGTCAACTTCAAACTCCTCTTCGAGTTACCAATTCGCGCCGTGGCGGGGGTGCCTGTGCAGCGCGGTGCTGAGCCGAAGTTACAGTCAAACCCAATTCAATGCAAGCGTTTTACGAAAGCGCTTACATTACGGTATAAATTTCAGAATGAATTCGCAATCCGCCGTGCTCTCGTCAGAGTCCCCGTTCCTCGAAAGCACAGAGTCCCCCCGCTCATGGTGGAATGACGCCGTCATCTACCAGATCTATCCGCGGTCGTTCGCGGACTCTAACGGCGACGGGGTCGGCGATCTCGCCGGTGTCACCGCACGCCTCGACTATCTGGCGAAGCTCAGCATCGACGCTATCTGGCTGTCACCGTTTTACGTCTCTCCGCAGGCTGACGCCGGTTACGACGTTGCGGACTATCGACAGGTCGACCCGCTGTTTGGCACGCTCGAGGACTTCGATGTGATGCTCGCCGCGGCGCACGCGCGGGGTCTGCGAGTGATTGTCGACGTGGTGCCGAATCACACGTCGAGCGCGCACGACTGGTTTGTCGCCGCACTCGCGGCAGGCGCGGGATCTTCGGCGCGAGCGAGGTACATGTTCCGCGATGGCACGGGCGAGTCTGGCGAGAATCCGCCGAACAACTGGCAATCCATCTTCGGCGGTCCAGCGTGGACCAGGACAACGGACGGCGAGTGGTACCTGCACATGTTCGACTCGAGCCAGCCCGACCTGAACTGGCGGAATCCGGACGTGCTCGACGAGTTTGACAGCATCCTCAGGTTCTGGCTTGATAGGGGCGTCGACGGATTTCGGGTGGATGTCGCGCACGGACTGATCAAGCACGAAGACCTTCCTGATCACGACTTCGGCGCGCCTTTCGAAGGCACGGGCAACTTCGGACCGATGTGGGATCAGGATGACGTTCACGACATCTATCAGCGCTGGAACCGTGTACTCGCCGAGTACGGCGGCGAGCGGATCATGGTTGCCGAGGCGTGGGTTTCCCCGCCAGAGCGTCTCGGCCGATACGTGCGCGCTGACGAGATGCAGCAGGCCTTCAACTTCGAGTTCATGACTGTGGGTTGGGACGCGATGGGGTTGCGCCGTTCGATCGACGCGGCTCGAGCCATTACGGGCGAAGTCGGCGCCACAACGACCTGGGTCATGTCCAATCACGATGTGGTTCGTCACGTGTCTCGGCTGGGGCTGCCGGATCCGACATCCTGGCCAAAGGGAATCAGTGCGAGCGACCCGCAGCCCGACTACACACTGGGGCTGTCACGAGCCAGGGCCATGACCCTTCTGGTGCTTGCGTTGCCGGGCTCCGCCTACGTGTTCGAGGGCGAAGAACTTGGCCTGCCGGATCACACGACTCTCCGCGAGGAGGATCGGATGGATCCCGGCTTCTACCGCAGCGGCGGCCTGGATGTCGGGCGAGACGGCTGTCGCATACCGTTGCCGTGGGACTCCAGCGAGCCCGGATTTGGGTTCGGACCGGCCGGCGCGACCTGGCTGCCGCAGCCGCCCTCCTTCGGTGAGCTCGCGGTCGATCGCCAGGACGGCGTGGAAGGGTCGACCCTCGAGTTCTACCGCGCAGCGTTGCTGCTGCGACGCGAGAGAACTCTCGGGTTCGGTGACCTGAACTGGCATGTCTCCCGCCCGAGCGTTCTGCATTTCTCGAACTCGGGTGTGCGTGTGGTGGTCAACTTCGGCCATGGCCCGATCCCCTTGCCCCACGGGCTAGACCTAATCCTGCCGAGCGGTCCTGGCGCGGTCGTCGCCGGCGAACTGCAGCCCAACCACGCGGTGTGGCTGGTCTAGGGTTTCCGGTCCACTAGACCGATCGCTGGTATGCCCGGAATGCTCTGGTGGCCAACCAGGTCATGACGACGACCAGTGCCGCGAGCAGCGCCAGATTGCCCCAGATCGCCGCCCAATCGGGTGTGTTCTGCAGCGCATCGCGCCCGGCGATTACCGACCACTCGAACGGGTTGAAGCGCGCAACGTTCTGCACCCAAACGGGCGACAGCTTCGTGTCCATGATCGCTGAGCTCAGGAACATGAGCGGGAATGCGAGCACCTGCGAGATCGCGATGAGTGCGGTCTGCTGCCGAGCGAGCAGCGCTATCGCGTTCGACAGCGCGGCAAACACGAAGGTGATCAGGACGGCCGACAGCAGCAGGATCAGGATGCCGATCACGCCGCCACCAAACCGGGCCCCAGCGAGCCAGGAAACGCCGAGTACGACGAGCGTCTGGATCACCGTAAGCACCGCCTGGTAGAGCATGTTCGCGACGATCATCCCGCCTCGCGATGTTGGCGAGGTTAGGAACCGATCCATGACTCCGCGGTCCATGTCCTGGATATAGGAGGTTCCCGCCCACGCAGCGCCGAACAGCGCCATCAGCATCACGATGCCGGGGGTCAGAAACTCGAGGTAGCTTCCGCCACCGCTGAATCCGGGGATGTTGACGACCGACTTGAATAGCGCGCCAAAGAGAAGCAGCCAGATGATCGGCTGGATCAGGTTGATGATCAGGTAGGCGGGGTTCCGCATGAACGCTCGGAGCTGTCGTGCGGTGAGAATCCCGGTGTGGGTGATGGCGGTCATGATGCGTTCTCCTTGGTGGTCCATGAGCTTGTCGAAGGGCCAGCAACGCTAAAGGCGTGGCCGGTGTATTTGAGGTAGACGTCGTCGAGGCTCGGCCTCGCGACGGTCGCGGAGGCGACCCCCAGATTCGCGTCATCCAGTGCACCCAGAACCTGGGGTAGTGCGACCGCACCGACGTCGGCTCGACCGCGCAGGGTGCGCCCGTCGACGAGTACTTCGCTGAGCGCGCTCACCCGTGAGAGAGCGCGAAGCGCGGCGTCGAGGTCGGTCTCGGGTGCGAGCTCGACGAACACGGCATCGCCGCGCAGGCCGTTCTTGAGCTCGTCCGGGCTGCCGGTCACGACGATGCGGCCGTGATCGACGATAGCGAGCTGGCTCGCGAGCCGGTCTGCCTCCTCGAGGTAGTGCGTGGTGAGCAGCACGGTCATCTGCTCTGTCTTCGCCATGCTCTCGAGCTCCGCCCACATCTCCGCTCGGGCCTCGGGGTCGAGTCCGGTGGTTGGCTCGTCGAGGAACAGCACCTGTGGGTGGTGCATGAGCCCGATCGCGACATCCAGCTTTCGCGCCATTCCGCCCGAGTACGTCTTGACTAGGCGGTCGCCAGAGTCGGCGAGCGAGAAGCGCTCGAGTAGTTGGGTGGCGCGTGCCTTGGCGTCGCTACCGCGCATTCCCTGCAACCGGCCCGCGAGCACCAGGTTTTCGCGGCCGGTGTCCATCGGATCGGTGACCGCCTTCTGGGCCACAAAGCCGATAGTTTTGCGCACTCGGTCGGGGTGTTTGAGTACGTCGATTCCGGCGATGATCGCACCGCCTGAGTCGGGGCGGGAGAGCGTCGAAAGGATCTTGACGCTGGTCGACTTGCCGGCACCGTTGGGGCCGAGCAGTCCGAAGATACTGCCCGGTTCTGCGGCGAAGCTCACGGAGTCGAGGGCGTGGATGCGCGGTTTACCGCGTCCACCCGGATAGGTCTTGACTAGTTCGCGAGCCTCGATGGCCGGCGATTCGATTGAACGTGCCATGGGTTACTCCTATTTGGTCAGGAGTCTCCGGGCGAAAAGCGTGCGCCAGTACAGTTGGGGTGAGCCTTGATAACTGTTTGCGCAGCTCTCGTTCGTCGAGAGACTTCAGGGTTTTGGTGGCTCGGATGTTCGCGCATCCGAGCCACCGCTTGGTTTGGCCTACTTCTTGTTTGAGTCTGCTGGGAACAGCATCCGCGCGAGAACGAGGAAGAACACGGCCAGGCCCGCGAGCAGGGCCAGCCACGACCAGGCGAAGCCGACCGTGATGCTGAGCACTACGAAGCCGGCGAAGGCGAGCACCCAGATCACGACGGTGTAGAGGCCGAATCGTGCGGCGGACGCCGGGTCCTGGGAGAACCGGTCCTCGACCGCGTAGGCGCGATTGAGTTCTTTGACCCATGGCTTCTGGCGGTTGGTCTGCGTCACGCCGAGCGCGACGAATGCCATGAGCGAGACCAGCGCGAGGCCGCATCCGGTCACGAGCAGCCACAGCAGCGGATTGGCGAACCACGCCGCGGCAAAGCCGAGACCGGTGAGGCCCGCGAATGCGGCGAGGCCAAAGCCGAGCGCGCGGGTGGGCTTGGTCGGGTAGTGGTGCGACGTCTCGCGTCCGAGGGCGTGGGCAACAATCACCCCGAGGAACAGGCCGGCGAACACGGATTCGACCGGAAGGGCGGAAACGAGCCAGAAGTCGGCAATCCCGAGGCCACCGAGGATTGATCCAACAGTGACTAGCGTGACACCGCAAGCGAGCAGCAGTGAGAGCAGCACGGTTCGCACGACGTAGCCGGGGCTCGGCTTGACGCGGTTGAGCGCGATCAGCTTGACCGCAGTGTCGGCGGGGCTCGTTGTCGGCTCACTGTCGCCGATCGAGTCCACGAGCTCGTTGATCGGCCCAAGTTCCTTGATGGCCTTGGCGGCTGCGGCGTCTGGCTTGCTGCCGTTGGTCTCGAGTTCGGTGACCCGCGCCTGCAGATTGCCGCGGATCTCTTCCTTCAGGTCGGCGGTTTCCGGCGTGCGAGGGATCTCTGCGAAGGCGTCGTCCAGGTACCGGTGGATGTTGTTTGTCGTAGCCATTAGTTGGTTCCCTTTGTTCCTAGAAGCGTGTTGATGATGCGTTGGGTGGCGTTCCAATCGGAGACGTTCCGCGTGTAGACCGCTCGGCCGGCGTCGGTGATTCGGTAGTACTTCCGGCGGCCACCCTGCGTCTCGTCGCCCCAGTAGGCGTCGACGAGTCCGTCTTTGACGAGGCGGCGGAAGGTGGCGTAAAGCGTCGCTTCCTTGATCTCGTAGTCGCCGCCGGTCGCATCCCGAATGGTCTTGTAGATCTCGAATCCGTAGCGTTCGGTGTCGCGCAGGGTGCCGAGCACGATCGTGTCTGTGTGCCCGCGCAGCAGGTCGGAGGCGAACGCCTCGGACTGCGGCGCGGTCTTGTTCGTGTCCATGTCCGGTACTGTATCAGATCAACTACTATCCCACAACAAAGTTCCCAACTCTCCTAATTCAGGAGCCTCCTGACCTCATTCAGGAGGCTGTGTGACTTGTGCGGCCAGCGGGGCGAATGTTCGCGGATTTCGGCAGCCAATCGCCCAGGAACGTCGACCAATTCCTGAATACTGAGATGGTGAACGACAACATGAAGCGACTGCTGGTGCTCGCAGTGGACTACGGTCAAAAGTGGCCCTTGAGCGACATCATGAGTTCAGATCCACGTCCGGACTGGGACGCGATCATCAGCAGTCAGCTTCGCGATCGGCTGCGGGC
>JADGOT010000319.1 GCA_017882805.1 Glaciihabitans sp.
AGTAGCGCTCCCGCGATGCCCTGAAGGCCGCGAGAAATAATTAGCATCTCCGGGTTGACGGCGAACGCGCAGAGCAGGGAGGTCACACCGAAACCGATCAGTCCGATGCGGAGGATCACGATGCGGCCGAGCACGTCGGAGAGCGAACCGGCGAGAAGGATGAGCGATCCGAGCGTGATCAGGTAAGCGTCGACCACCCACTGCTGTGTCGCGAGGCCTCCGTGGAGGTCGCGCTCGATGGCCGGTAGTGCAACGTTGATGACGCTTCCGTCGAGGAACGAAACGAACGAGGCGAGAATCGCGATCCAGAGAACCAGTCGCTGCGTTCGCACAGTGGTGTCGGTGACCATCTGCTCAGTCTGCATCAAACCACTTCGGTGCACAGGGGCACTACGTGTCCGCGACGGCGCGTGCGACGGCATCCAGCAGGTCGCCGCGATCGAGGATGCGGAAGTGGCCCGTCACCGGTAGCTCGAGGTTGGTCGCGCCCGCAAGAACGCTACCGTTCGGGATGATCGGATCCCACGAACTGTAGATCGAAGTGATGTGGGCGTTCACATCGGCCATGCCCGAGAGCGTGACGATGGTGTGGTTGGTCGGGACGAACTCGCGCAGGGTGCGAATGGGTACAAGGTGCGCGTAGTCCGACCCGGCGAATGGAGTGTTGATGGCAACCATGCAGGCGACCCGCGCCCCGCGATTGTCCGCCAGCATCAGCGTCTTGCCAATCAGCCCACCCTTGCTGTGCGCGACAATCGCGAAATCCTTCAGGTCTTTCGCCTCGATGTAGTCGCCCGCGAGTTGCGCCATGTCCGCAATCGGCAGCAGGTTGCGACCGAACGTCGGAACAACGTGCACCGGATGCCCGAGCGCGTTGAGGTGCACCCCGACCGCCTCAAGGAAGTGCCAGGTCTCGTAGACACCCGGAAGGAGTAGCACCGGCCGACCAGCGCCGTGTGCCAGTCGAGACGGGTCGTGTCGACGCAGAGACGCAAGGCGAACTCGATACGCCCAGGCGTAGTCGACGACGCGCGTACTGATCTGTCGCCCAAACCAGTTCGTATAGCGTTGCGCCATCTCTCCAGTATGGACGCAGCAGAATAGAGCCATGGCCTACAGCGATTCGGAAGATCAACCCGCGGGACAGAACTGGGCGCAGAGCCACAGTTTCGCGGCCCAGGCGGTACAGCGACCAGCCGATGCCGCTGAGGTGCGCGAGCTGATTTTGCGTGGCGGTCCGGTGCGTGCACTGGGATCACGGCACTCCTTCACCGACCTCGCCGATACCACTGGGCGTCTGATTTCCCTCGATCGGTTCTCGCCCGACCTCGTAGTCGACGAGGCCGCGCGCACCGCGTCTTTCTCACCCGGACTTCGCTACGGCGATCTCGCAACCGGGCTGCACGCGCGCGGCTGGGCACTGCACAACCTCGCATCCCTTCCCCATATCTCGGTAGCTGGCGCCATTGCCACAGCGACCCATGGGTCGGGCGATCGAAACGGAAACCTGTCGACCGCAGTTTCCGCGATCGAATTTGTCAACGGGACCGGTGAGCTCACTCGCCTCTCGCGCGCGGATGCGGACTTCGACGGCGCCGTCGTGAGCTTGGGCGCCATCGGAATCGTCACCCGTATCACGCTCGACATTGAGCCGACTTTCGACGTTCGACAAGACCTCTACAACGATTTGCCCTGGGATGCTGCGCTCGCCCATTTCGATGCCATCACTTCGAGCGCTTACAGCGTGAGCCTCTTCACGCGGTGGATCGGCGACACGATCGAGATCGCCTGGCTCAAGTCGCGAATGGATGCCCCGGCGCCGCCCACCGAACTGTTCGGCGCCACACTGCAAACCCACGACCAGCACATGTTGCCTGGCCAGCCCGCGGCGAATACGACGAAGCAGTGCGGGGTACCCGGACCCTGGAATGACCGGCTCGCTCACTTCAAGCTCGGCTTCACCCCCAGCAACGGCGACGAATTGCAAAGCGAGTATCTGGTTCCGCGGTCAAACATCCTGCCCGCGCTGGCCGCGATGCGCGCGCTCGGGCCGCGGATTGAACCCCTTCTGCTAGTGACCGAACTGCGAACGATGACGGCCGATCGGCTCTGGCTGAGCGGCGCATACGACACCGATGCCGTCGGCATCCACTTCACCTGGAAGAAACTTCCCACAGAGGTCGGCAACCTTCTGCCCGACATCGAGGCCGCCCTGCTGCCGCTCGGGGCTCGCCCGCACTGGGGCAAGGTGTTCGCCGCCGGGGTCGACCAGCTCGCACCGCTCTATCCGCGATTCGACGACTTCCGCGCGCTTGTCGCGAGACACGACCCGAACGGCTTATTCCGCAACGGATTTCTCGAGCGCAAACTAGGGCTGTAGCCCTCTAGGACGTGAGCGGCCCTACGGCCACGACGCGAAGAACCGCGACGCCCTGCTCGTTGGATTCTGCGAGATCAACGGTCGCGCTGATCCCCCAGTCGTGGTCACCGGCGGGATCGGCCAGGACCTGGCGCACCAGCCACTCGGTCGGCCCCTCGGTGATGGTCAGCATCGCGGAGCTGCGCGCATCCGCATCCACGCCAATGAGTGGGCCGGATACCGCGTCGTACTCGTCGAAGTAGGGATCAAGCGCGTCGGCCCAGCGGTCGGCATCGAAGCCGGCTGCGGTGTCCAGTTCACCCAGTTCGTCCCATTTTTCGAGTGCTGCGAGCTGCACGCGCCGGAAGAGCTCGTTGCGCACCAGAACCCGGAACGCGCGAGCGTTCGTGGTGACCCCGGGCGGCGCCGGCGGGAGCACGGGCTTGCCATCCACGACCTCGCCGGGGTTAATCAGCTCATCCCACTCGTCGAGCAGGCTCGAGTCCACCTGCCGCACGAGTTCGCCCAGCCATTCAATGAGGTCGAGCAGCTCCTCCGTCTTCGCCTCGTCCGGGATCGTCTGGCGCGCGGCACGATACGCGTCGGACAGGTAGCGCAGCACAAGTCCCTCGCTGCGAGCGAGCTTGTAGTAGTTGATGTAGTCGCCGAAGGTCATCGC
>JADGOT010000320.1 GCA_017882805.1 Glaciihabitans sp.
AGGCGCCCGTAGCTCAGGTGGATAGAGCATCGGTTTCCTAAACCGGGGGTCGCAGGTTCGAGTCCTGCCGGGCGCACCATCCGCCGTCGCTCGTGTACGATCCGGACGAGCCAGGGCGGGATGGCGCTCGAGTGCTTGTGCCACGCCGAAGCGTCGGTCGCGAAGGCGGGCCGGGCGGCGCGCAGCAGCCGCCGCCATTCCGCCAGTCGGGTTTCGATCACGCCCGTTTGGGGTCACGACACTGCCGCATTGGGCTAGGTGAGATGACTCGTGCTCGTCGCTGCTCGGTGATTCCGTTCGAACTTGTTCCACGACTTCGAGCCCTGCAGAAAATCAAATAGCCCTTTCGCCTGCGCCACGACCAGCACGGGACGGTAGAGGAACAGATCGGCGAGGCCAAGCAGCATCAACTGCAGGAGGTCCTTGATTGGGTAGCTGTGCGCACCGCGCTCGTTCATCAGCAGCGCCGCATTGGTGAAAAGACCATTTCCCAGCGCCATCGCGGCCACCATTAGCGCGAAGCCACGCCATTCGATGACCCCCACCCAGAACGCTGCCACCGCGACCAGAACAGAAAGCACTTCGAAGATGGGCGCCAACACCTCGACGAGAACGTAGAATGGCATGCCGATCACTCCGACCGACCCATAGCGCGGATTGAGGAGCATCCGCTTGTAGTGCCAGACGGTCTCGGTAATCACGCGCTGCCAACGAGCACGCTGGCTGATCAGGCTCGCGACCGTGTCGGGTCCTTCTGTTCGACCGATGCTCTCGGGAAGGGCGACGACCCTGTAATTCCGCTTCTCGCGGCGCAACCGTTCGTGGACGCGGAAGGTGAACTCGATATCCTCACAAGTAAACGCGCGGGAGAAGCCGCCGAGTTCAACGACAAGGTCGTGACGCCAAATCGCAAACGCGCCGACGCTGCACAACATGAAGTTGCCGCGCGTCCACCCCAGTCGGTTGTTCAGAAAGGCTCGCGCATAGTCGAGCAACTGGAAGCGGGTCAGCATCCGTCCCGCTGCCCGTGAGTCGGCCAGCCCGTCGCGTTCCGGCAGTTGGCTGATCGTCACGTTACTCGTGACGCCGACGATGGTCGCCGGATCGCGCATCGCCAGCCGCATGCTCTGAAGCAGCGCGTCGGGAAAGTACACCGTGTCAGTGTCCACCGTGCAGATATAGCGATACCGCACTAGGTTCAAGCCGGCATTGAGTGCGTCCGCTTTTCCACCGTTCTCTTTGTCAACGACGATCAGGTTGGGGTGCGTGCGACTTCTGTACACCCCGCGCACGAATTCGGTGCCGAATAGTGATCGGAAGAACGTCTTCCGAAGTTCCAGATCGAAGGCGCGCCGCAGAATGTCCAGCGTATCGTCTTGGGATCCGTCGTTGACCACGATGACCTCGAACTCCGGGTAGTTCCAGGCGAGTAGTGAGCGCACGCTATCTTCCACGCCGGTCGACTCGTTGTACGCCGGCGCAATCACGCTGACCGGAATGGTGAACGGCGACTCGGACAGCGTCTCGTAGTCCTCCATTTGTCCTTCACGGGTCAGGTAGACGTGCTCCAGAACCGACCCGATGAGCATCAGCACAAAGAGGGCGGAAATGACAATCAGATAGACGTAACATGCGGTAACGGCCCACGCGATCGTCGTCACGATTTCCATTTACGCGACCTTATGAGCGATGCGAGGTTCAAAATCCGTCCACCCGACAAGTTGCCGCGCTCGGTCGCGGATATCAACCTCTAACCGCTCCACGACGGTGTTCCACATCTCCGCGCCTCCAGCGCGCGCGAGCTGGTGAACTATTCGACGGCGTGCCGGATCTGATGGCCCGCTCGCTGCCTGGGCCACGAGCCGCTCGAACACGCCGATGTTCTGTAGGACTTCGGCTGCACCGTTCCTGGCAAACTCATCCGGATGAGACAGAAAGGGCAGCACCCTGGAACCGATCGTCTCGCCCATCGCGCTCAGAGCTTCCTTGGCGGCATTTCGCACGGTCCAGTCCTTATCCGCCAGCAGGAGAAGCACCGCCGGTGCTTGGGACGCGCCGACCAGCCGGCCGATCGACCTCGCCGCGTGTGCCCGGACGAATGGCGTCTCGTCGGCCAGTCCGATCCGGAGGGCGTGAGTTCCTTCGACACCGGACGTTGCGACGAGGGCATCGATCGCTGCCTTTCGGACGGCCGGGTTGGAGTCATAGGTCAACGCCACCAAGTGGCGGTCCAGACCGGGCGTCTGGGGGTAGCGCCGCATCAGGGTCGTCGCCCAGAACTTCACGTCGGCCTCCTGAGACGCGAGAAGCGGTGCGATGAGGTCGGCAACGTCGAGGGGGAACGCTTCGAGTGAGGTGGCGATCCGTGAGCGTGCAAAGGACCCGGCGCGCAACGCCTCAACGAGCAGGGAGGCCGCCCGTCGGTCTTCGAGCTGACCGAGGAGGGTCACTGTCGCCGCTTTCACTTCGCGGTTGCCGTCGGTCAGCGCGCGAGCGAGGCAGTCCCAGGCATCGCAACTCTCCGCGAAAGCGAGCGTACGGAGCGCGGCGATCCGCCGCCAGCTTCTGTTCCTGCCTCTCGATCGCGCAGCCTCGAA
>JADGOT010000321.1 GCA_017882805.1 Glaciihabitans sp.
ATCGAGGACGAGGCTCCGGTCGATGGGGTACGGCATCGGAATGAATGCTACCGGCGTGACACATCATTTGTCCTCTAACCGAGTGGCCTACGGTCCCGTTCGTGGAAGACGTCTCGATGCTTCCCCAACACGGCCGGATCGTGCTCGTCGCTTTGCAGAACGGCCGCTTGTCTCGAGGGTGAACTGCACGCGCGATGTCGGGCCGGTACGAGATCGGTGGGGAGAGTTTCGACGCGTGGGAGATCGAGGAACTCGAAGACGTCACCTGACGCGCACAGATCGGCAGATCTGTGCGGTCGACCAACCGCCGATTCCGAGCGTTCACCGAGCCACGACGAAAGGTGAGTCAGCGCGCGGTTATGACCCCGGAAGCGCGCGCCGGAACCTTTGCCGAACACGTACCGCTGTGTCGCGCTGCTCAACGGCCTTCGAACCGACTCTGAGCGGACCCTCCGCGCTCGTCCGCTCGGTGCGCTCAACATCCGGGAACGACGCGTCCACGACCCAGGTGAAATGCAATCGCGCCAATTTGCCGTCAAAGGCCCGGTCAGCATCCGATGCGTCCACCTCCTGGGCACAGACGATCGCGTACTCCCACCCACGGGCGTCAGGCGCGAGCACCGCCGCACACTCTCCGCAATCGCAATCGAGCACCCAGGTGCGCTACCCAGGTTCTGCCAGAAGCAATCGTGCTCTGTCGCGCTTCGTGCGCGATCAAGGTCGGGACGGGCGGCGGTGGAGGCGGTCGCTTGGGTGACGGCGCGGCAGGGACGTGTGGATAGTCGTTCTGCAAGTGCCTGCCGAAGGGTTGCTCCGCCTGACGCTTTGAGAGCGAGCGTGCGAGCCACAAGGTGCAGGTCGCTGTTGAAAGTGAGCGGAGCCCGGCGCGCTCAGCGCGCCGGGCTCCAACACTGGTTCTGTCGTTGGCTTGTCGACTACGACTGGAAGTAGCCGTGGAGCAGCGTGCTCGTGCTGCTCGTTTGGGTTCCGTTGTCGAAGTTCGTCGTCAGGATCTTCACGGCGCGGCTGGCCGAGGTCCCCGGCGGCTGGCTCGTGTAGCTGATGATCTGGCTGATGTCGAGCAGGAACTTGGCGCCGGCGTTGCCCGTGTAGTGGGTTCCGGTGTCGGTGTTCAACAAGGTCACGAACTTCGACGGACACGCCGTGGTGCACGTCGATGCCCCGTCGCTGTAAAAGCCGTTCGTGGTGTCAACGGTGTAGCCGACGAGCTGGAAACCGGCCTCACCGCCACCGATCACTTGGGCGACGCTCTTGGTGTGGAACACCAGAGTGTGGGACGCGACCGTCAACGTGATGGTCGGAATCGCCGCCTTCAGAGACGCCACGCCGACGTTGGCGAACGACCAGCCCGAGCCGTACCAGAACTTGCCCGTCTCGTTGGCGGGACAGATGCCCGCCGACGCGGCTTTGCACAACGGCACCGCGGTGGTCAGGGTGAGCGAGTCGCCCGACACGGTCGCCGTTGCCGCATTGGACAACGTCACCGTGGAACCAACAGCGCCTGTTCCACTGGTTGCGGTGTACTTGGTGTTCGCCGGTATGCCCGTTCCGGTGATCGCCAGGTTGAGTTGCGTCTTGACCTCACCCCAGGCGGTCGCCGTGAACGCGGTCGACACCGTGGCCGTATGCGACGTGCTCGAAATGTTGAACTTTCCGGTGACCGGCTGCGTGCACTCGGTAATGGGCGCGACACCCGCCGCCAACACCCGGCACGGATTGGACTTGATCGCCGGAAGCGGAGCCACCGAACCCGACCCGAGCGAGGCCCCCGACGTGCTGGTCCCGGCATGGCAGGCCCCACCGGTGACACCCGTCACCGTGGTCTGCGCCTTCGCACTGGTGGCCTCGTAATACCCGAGCTGCGTGAGCCCATTCGCTGCCGCCGGCGCGGCCGTCTGCTTGAAATTGACCACACCCGACCCACCAGTGCAATACAAGCGATTCGCAGCCGCAGCGGCTGGCTGGATGGCCACGGTGCTCACCGTGACAAGCGTGGCCACCGGTATCACGAGAGCCCCGAGAAGCACAAACAACTTGCGAAGGCGCATAACCCCCCCTAAAGAGTCGTGTGCTCGACCAGGAGGCCGAGCCGCTGCGGGCATTACCCCGTTCTCCGCGGAGGTAAACGCGACCAACCCAGAGTTTCTTTCGAATCCATCGTCGCCGACCAGATCCCGTCAACGTGGGGCTTGATTGTGTCGAGCAGTGCATCGGGGTCTCAGACGCGCCAGAACGCGATCCACGCCCCGCCCCGACTACACCGGACCGGGCGAGCGACCAGTGCGGGACGCAGCGACAGCCAACTGGAAGATCCCACGACAATCAGACCCACGCGTCAACCGCGCACAGATTGCCCGATCCGCGCCGGGTATGCGAGCGAGCCGATCGGCAGTTCTGCGACCCGTTGCGGCCTTCGGCAACACTGACGCACAGTGGATGAGATCGAGGCGCCTCGGTTCGCGAAGCGATCGGTTGAAGCAGCGCAGGATGCGCCTCCACCGGTCGCTGTCCGTGATGCGTTCGGTGTCGATGGCATGCCAGTTCTGCTCGCTGGCGGCGAGGGTCGCAGCTGGCGGTGCGGGAGCGCGGTGCTCAAGCGCGTCGACGATGCCGAACAGTTCCTGTGGAGCGCCTCGGTGCTCTCGCAGCTGACGACCTCGTCGTCGATCATCGTGCCGCGGCCTGTGGCCTCCAGCAGCGGAAGGTGGGTTGTCGATGGCTGGACTTGTACCGAGTACGTCGACGCGCACCCGCACGCCGGTCGGTGGCGAGACATCCTCGCCGCTGGCCGGACATTCCACGCTTGCCTTACAGGTATCGCGCGGCCGGGTTGGATGGACAGCGCCGACGATTGGTGGCGTCACGGCGATGCCGTCGCGTGGGACGGTCGCGCGCCGGTTGGGCCAGAGCCGTACCTGGCGCTGTTGGGCCGTTTGCTCGCGTTCGTGCGGCCCGTCGATCTTCCGTCACAGGTTGTGCATGGCGACCTGTGCGGAAACGTCCTGTTCGACCACGCGGGGCGTCCCGTCGTCATCGATTTCAGCCCGTATTGGCGTCCGGTCGAATGGGCCAGCGCGATCGTCGCCGTCGACGCCTTCGAATGGGAAGGCGCCGGATTCGAGGCGCTCACCTGGCTCGACAACATCGACCCATCGCGACAGCTCCTCGTTCGCGCGGCGCTTTACCGCATCGCGACGTCCGCCGAGGTCGCACTGGCGCACGGAATCGACAATCGGAAATTGACGATCCACGCCGCGACCGTTGACACACTCGCTCAACTGATCACTTGACAGACACGCCCGTCGATGCGCGGATCGGCTGTTATGGCGTGATTCTCGTTAGCCGCCGAGAGCGAGGCTCCAGGTCACCTCCCGTCCGGTCTGCGTGCTGGTTCGCGGGAGGGAGCGATCGAGGTCGACCGTGCCGAGCTGCGTGAAGCCAGCTTTGCGGGCGACGGCGGAGCTGCGTTGATTCCCTTCGTCGCACTGGATGATCAACGTCTTGAAGCCATGGTCTGAAGCAGGACCGTAAAGCGCGCGTACAGCGCGCGTCGCGAGGCCCTCGTTCGTGCGGTCACTCGTGATCCAGTAACCGACCTCTGCCATTTCGGAGTCGCGCGTCTCGATGCTGCACTGTCCCACGACGACCCCTCCGACTTCGACGCAGTAGTACCAGCCGATTCCATCTTCGGCGGATCTTTCGACGCGACGGATGAAGGCCTCGAAGTCCGCCAGGTCCGAGTTCAACTCGGGTAACCAGCTGTCGAACTCCGTTCTCGACGACGTGACGATGTCGTCGATCGTGGCTTCGTCGGCCGCAGCCCAGAGCCGAAGTAGGAGGTCGCCTGCGCGAATCTGCGAGTCCACAGCGAGGCACGCATAATGCCCGCTC
>JADGOT010000322.1 GCA_017882805.1 Glaciihabitans sp.
AGGCCTGCCACGGTCGGCGCGGACACCTGGTGACCCGCCTCGGCCAGCTCGTCGGCCAGGTGGCGCAGGCTCTTGGTCGTCCACCGCAACGGCGATTGCGGATCACCGCGCGATTCGGGCTCCACCAAAGCCAGCTACTTGTTCGTCGCAGGGTGTTTGCACAGCTGCATTTTCCAAGTTTTCGAAGTGTAACTAATCATTACTTGCTACACACGCGGTGTCAGGGACCTGTCAACCCCAAAGCTGCGACAAGCCTCTCAGCATCCGATCCGCTCGTACCCATCGATGCCCAGGGCGTGAAGACGTTCCCGATGCACAACTAACCGTTCTTCAAAATCCGCAAAAAGGCCACGATCACGCCGCCAGACAGCCTCGGCGAAAGCACTCATCCGCGGAAATGCCATCTGGTGCATCTGCCGTTCCGACGACAAGAACTCAGTCCACATCTGACACTGCGCGCCGAGCACACGATTCTGGGCCTCGGGGGACAAACCCTCCGGCATCGGGTCGTAGTCGTACACAGTCGTCAGGGGCACGGAGGGCTCCGCACCCATCGGCTCGGAGTCAGGGTCGTCGGTCTGACGATGGTAGAGGTAGGTTTCGGGGTCCGGGGCCATGACGACGTCGTGGGCGGCCTCGGCGGCGGCAATTCCGCCTTCGACGCCTCGCCAAGACATCACCGTGGCATCGGCCGGCAAGCCTCCTTCGAGGATCTCGTCCCAACCCACCAGGCGTCGCCCGCGCTGCGACAGGAACTTCGCAAACGAACCGGTCAGCCAGCTTTGCAACTCGTCCTCGTCGCGGAGGCCGAGCTCTTTCATCCGGGCCTGCGCAGAAGGGCTCGCGCGCCACTCTTCCTTCGGGCACTCGTCTCCCCCAATGTGGATGAACTCGCTGGGGAAGATTTCGAGCACTTCATCGAGAACGTTTTGGTAAAACTCGATCGTCGAGTCGTCCACGTTCAGCACGTGTGTGTTGATACCCCAATCGGTCCACACCGGTAGCTTCTCATCGGTATTACCCAACTGTGGGTATGCCGCGATCGCTGCTTGGGAGTGGCCGGGCAAGTCGATTTCCGGCAGCACCGTTATGAAACGCTCCGCAGCATAGGCGACAATCTCCCGGAGGTCGTCCTGGGTGAAGTAGCCGTCGTGCGGCGCATGGTCGTACTCCGGCTGCCGACCTGCGGGCCTCATGTCGGGGCGATCCATCGCCGACCGGGCACGCCAGGAGCCCACCTCCGTAAGCAGCGGATAGCGGCGGATCTGGATGCGCCAGCCTTGATCGTCGGTGAGGTGCAGGTGAAGCACGTTGAGTCGGTGCAGCGCGAGAGCATCGAGCAACTTGAAGATCGCATCACGTCCGAAGAAGTGACGGCTGACATCGATGAGCATCCCCCGCCAGCCGAAGCGTGGGCTGTCGGAGATTGTGACCGCCGGGACCCCCCAGGTCACACCGCTCACCGGCATCTTGCGAAATACCGACGGAGGGCAGAGCTGAAGAAAAGTCTGGGTAGCATAAAAAAGCCCGGCATCATCGCCGCCTCGAAGCCGCGCACCGGATGAGCTCACATCGATCGCATACCCGGACGGGGCAATCGCGGAGTCGATCTCCAAAATGATCGAACCACCGGCATCCGGTTCCGCTCGAACGATAGGAAAGCCGAGTCCGGTGGCGGGGCGCAGCCGGTCTCGCAACAGCCGGGCAGTCGTGCCGCAATGCTCATCGGCGACGATCACCGTGCGCGGATCGAAGGCGAACGTTCCTCCGGTGGGGGTTACCACCTCCGGGCGCGGGATGATGGCGATCGGCTGCATCACAACTCTTTCTTTAGACGGATGAATCGGCGGGAAACCACGGCACCCATTACTTTGGTGTAGAAGTCGACCGGCCCCGCCCACCCGATCTCGCACTCGGTCAGACCCTGGTCGACGTAATCGCGTAGACAGAAACGCAGCAGTTCGCTTCCGAGACCGTGCTCGCGCGCCTGCGGGCTCGACCCCATCGGGCCGAACAGAGCACGCCGGTTGGTGTCATACGCGGAAAAGCCGATATAGGCGCCATCGCGCACGGCGACAAAGCAGCTGACCGGGGTGCGGTCAAGCGTGGTCGTCACTTCCTCGCCCCACTGGTTTTCCCAGGTCTGGTCCATCCACTCCCGAAAGGCAGGCCACTCCGACGGAACCAGCCTCCGGATGGCCGTCGTTCCGACCTCGCGGGCACCGAGGTCCGCGTCTGCCAGCGCCACCCGCATATTGGGCGCCACATCGTCTTTGAGATACCCGGCCTTCTCGAAAAAGGCGATCACGGCGGGGCACTTCTCGTCGACACCCGACCACCAGAAGCGAGGCTGGCCGCCACCCGACCAAACCTCGGTGGCACCGCGCTCGCATACTGCAGACTCCAGTTCCGCCAACAGTTTGGTGCCAATACCGCGTCGGGAATGGCCCGGAGCAACCGCGATCAGCGTGACCGCTGCCGTCACCGTTCCCTCGAACTCGTGGGTGACCGTACCGAACACCGCCCCGACAATCGCCCCGTCGCGCTCTGCGACAAACCCGATAACACCGTCGGTATGCCAGAGGAGTCGGCCGAGCCCTGCCATGTCCCCCCTGTCAGCGGGCAACAGCGCACTTCGGCAAATCTCAGCTACGACAGCCTCGTCTTCGGGTGTCGCACGGCGGATGGTTAAACTCGGCATTTGAGGAGGTCTCCTACTCATGGCGGATCTTTCGGTGCTCGGCTACTCTGCGCTCGCATCTGATCCGGCTCATCGCACATGGCGTCTACGCCCGATGGTGCTACCGCCTTAAGGCGGGCAAACCCGCCTCGGTCGTACCATTCAAGAGATCGACGCTTCACAACGCCAGCTGGCCTCGAGGGGAGTCGGGCTCAGTTGCTTTAGTGTACCATGTGTGTAAGTAACCGTTACTTACGGAGTTGTGAATGAGTGTTGTAGAACGTCGAGTGCCGCGCAATGGCTCACCAGCGCTCATGCGCGCTATCAACGCGGCACGCTTGATCCGTGAACTCCGCACCACCGGGCCGATGTCACGAGCGAGCCTCGTTCGGGCAACCGGGTTATCGAAACCTACCATCACCAACCTGGTCGCGTATCTGGAGACGCTGGAATATATCAAGCAGGTGAAACAGCCGGTAGACATCCAATCCAGTCGGAGTGCCCGGACACCCCACTTCGAATACTGGGCGTCGAGAGGGCACGTGCTCGGCATCGACGTCGGTGCGGATAAGACCCTGCTACTGCTGGCGGATCTCGCCGGAACCATCCTCGGCTCGGCCCGGCTCAACACTCGGGGGATCGCCCCCCAAGGGTCCTCCCGGATCATCGAAGAGGTCAAGAAAGCATCGGAGAAACTGCTCGCCGATGCCAAGGGTTCGACGAACAGCCTGCTCTCTGTCGTCGTCGGAACGCCCGGCGTCGTCTCCGCAGACGGAGTTGTGACCATGGCGCCACAGTTGGAAGGCTGGGAGGGCTTGAACCTCCGTGCCGCCATGGCCGACCTCTTCGAATGCCCGGTGACGGTGGAGGGCGAAGTCTCGCTGTCGCTTCAAGCCGAACGTTGGGTGGGCGTTGCGCAAGGGATCGACGATGCGCTCTTCGTCAACTTGGGAATCGGCGTCGGGGCCGGACTCCTCGTCGACGGGCAGATCCGCCGCGGGGCCAACGGGGGTGCCGGTGAGATCGGTCTGATGCCGTACCCGCACATTCGATCCGACGGCAAGGTCGAGCTAGTGCCGTTGGAATCGCAAACCGGTGGCGGTGCGCTCTTGCGACGAGGGCGGCTGTTGGCGGCAACGCCGGCCGGTGCGAAAGTTCTCGAAATCGCCGGTGGGAAGGCGTCTGAGGTCGACGCCTTCGCCGTGTTCAAGGCAATGCGAAGCGGCGATGTTGCGGCAACGAAACTCGTGTTGGAGGTGGTCGGCCCACTGGCGTGGGGCATTTCCTGCGTGGTCTGTGCCGTGAACCCGCAAACAATAGTCATCGGTGGCGGCCTGTCGCGTGCCGCCGATCTGTTTCTCTCTGAATTGCAGGAGCAAGTGTCGCGCTCTGTGCCGTTCCCGCCCGAGTGGTTCGTCTCCGCGCTGGGCGATGAAGCCGTCGCACTCGGCGCAGTCAACAAGGCCACCGAAATCGTGGAACACGACCTTTTCGTCACTCCCGACCCCAACCGGAGTTTGTAATGCGGATATTGGCTGTCGCCGCCCACCCGGACGACCTGGAGATTCTGTGCGGTGGCACGCTCGCACGTTTCGTGGCCGAAGGCCACGAGGTGACCATGTGCCACGTTTCGCGCGGCGATCGCGGATCGTTCATCCACACCATGGACGAGATCGCGGCCATCCGCGACGGTGAAGCCGCTGCGGCCGCTCGCGTCATCGGCGCCCAACACGTGAGCCTCGGTCTATCCGACGGAGAAGTCAACAGCTCGGACCCGAAGCAGAAGGACCTGGCAATCGATCTCATCCGCAGAACGCGGCCGGACGTGGTGATCACGCATCATCCGTCCGACTACATGCCCGATCACGTCGAAGCCGGCAAGCTGGTGGAAGACGCGAGTTTCGTCGCAACGCTTCCGCTCTACCAGACCGCGGAACCAGTTCATACGACGGTCGCGGCCGTGTACTACATGGATACCCTGGCCGGGCTCGGCTTCTCGCCAACCGAGTACGTGGACACCTCCAGCGTCATCGACACGAAGCTGGCGGCATTGGCGAAACACGTCAGCCAAGTCGAGTGGCTGCGGGACCACGACGGTGTCGATGTACTGGAGCAGACCCGCACAGTCAGCGCATTCCGTGGTTTCCAAGCCGGAACAGCGTACGCCGAAGGGTTTATTCCATCTCTCAAATGGCTCCGGCCGCGCACGAAGCGACTTCTGCCATAGGGCAAGGACGTCGGCTACCCCTCCACAGAACTACGAAAGGTCACCATGTCACAGTCCGACGGCTTCACCTACGATCTCGCCGCAATCAGCACTTTCCGGGACCACGAAGCATGCGAACGCGTTCGCAAAATCCCCCGCTCGCTCATCACCGAGCATCCGAACCCCGACTTCCACATCTCGGTGATCGATGACGCGGAGCAGTTCTACCAGGCATTCGCCCACGACCTGGTGGACCGAATCCGCGCAGCCCGCGACGCTGGGAAACCGCTCGTGGCAATACTGCCGGTCGGGCCGGTCCCGCAATTCACGATCGCGGCGCGGATCATCAATGAAGAACGAATCTCCTTGACGCACCTCACGACCTTCAATATGGACGAGTACGCCGACCAGGACGGCGTCACCGCGCCGATAACCTGGGAGGGCTCATTCCAGCGATCCATGTGGAAGTCGTTCTTTTCGCAGATCGACGAAGAACTGCGTCCACCGGTCGAGCAGATCCACTTCCCAACATCCGAGGTTATCGCCTCCTACAGCACGATGATCGAGGATCTCGGCGGGGCTGACGTCGTTTACGGCGGCATCGGTTGGGGCGGCCACATCGCTTTCTGGGAACCGCACCTCGGCTTCGAGTTCGCCGGTGACATGGCGGCCTACCGCCGTGCCGGGGCGCGCACCGTCGAGCTGCACCCGATGACGGTCATGCAAAACGCATTGCACTCCTTCGGCGGGGACTGGTCGTGGGTGCCGCCCAAGGCGAACACGATCGGACCGCGCGAAATCCTCGGAGCCAAACACCGCAGCTTCTGGCTGGACGGCGACCTGGGCAACGGATTCTCCTGGCAACGGTTCATCGCACGGCTGGTCGCCCACGGGCCGGTCAGCGAGTTCGTGCCGGGCAGCCTGCTACAGGAGGCGGGCGCGGACTACACCCTGCTCGGCGGTGTTGCCGATGACCTTGTTATTGCGATGGCCTGAACCGCAGCCACAGCTGCGACAGCGCGGAGCCTTGACTGCGCTCGCTGTGCCTCGATCTAGGAACCGGTGATGGAGACACTCAGCTCGCAACGGGCCAGGGCACTGGTAAACCCTGACGATGGTGGTCGCCTGGTTTCACTGGTGCTCGACGGGATTGAGCTATTGGGTTCCGCCGAGGTTGCGGACGGATTGCCGGTGGGGTGGTTCCAAGGCTCGTTCCCGATGGCGCCCTACGCCGGAAGAACTAAGAATGGCAGATTCCGATTCGATGGGGCAACCTACACAGTTCCATCGAATGCCGGACCGCACGCTGGCCACGGCCTGGTCTTCGAGCCAAGGACGCGATGTACGCCGCTGACTTCTCGGGGCTACTGGAGGCGGTCGGCGCGCGCGACACGGCACTGATGACCATCAAGACTATCGCCCGCCGCAACTGGCAGGACGATGAGCAGCA
>JADGOT010000323.1 GCA_017882805.1 Glaciihabitans sp.
CGAGGTGGAACTTGTAGCCGTTGAGGCGCATGTTGATGTAGTCGAACGTGCCACAGGCCGGCCACGCGTCCTTGTCGGCAAACGCGATCGGGATGATGCCATCCTTCTGCATCTGCTTGCACAGAGTAACGAGGTCGTCGAACTTGGTCGGGACCTGGTAGCCCTTGTCGGCCCAGAGGCTCTTCCGGTAGAAGAAGCCCCAGGGGTAGTTGTAGTTCGGCACGAAGTACTGGTGTCCGTCGTCGCCGGTCGAAGCCGCCTTGAGGCCGGCGCTGAAGCTGCCGCCGATCTTGTCCCACACGTCGTCGATGGGGGCTGCGAGTCCCTTGGCGGCGTAGTAGCGCATGCGGTAACCGGAGAACCACGTGAACGCGTCATCCGGGCTGCCCTGGAGGTACGTGTTGATGTTGTTCTGGAACTAGTTGTGGTCGACCGTGTTCACGGTGACCTTGTCCTTGGACTTCTTTTGGAACGCCGTGATCAGGGCTCCGTACGCCTTCTTGGGGACTGGGTCTGACGCGTTGGAACCGAAGCTGAAGGGCTGGGCCTTCTTTGTGGTGGTGCCGCCACCGGTGGAGCACGCGGCGAGCAGCGGAATGGTTGCCGCGCCCACGGCACCGGTCAGCAGAACCCGCCTGTCCACCGTCGTGTTCGCTATTTTGCGAAATGCACTGACTGTTTCAGTTGGCATCGTTTTATTACTCCTTCGTAATTCGAACGGGCAAGGGAATTCACGCCAGAATACATCCAACGCGTTCATAAACTCTCAAATTCGAACAAAATTGTCAATGCTCACTCATCGATGCGAGCTGCGAGGTCCCCCGGACTAGGCACAATCTTTCTCGAATTGCCCCGCATAGTTCGCGAAATTGTTATCTTGACGTGCACTTCGGGCCTATCGATTTCGAACATTTTCGAGCATCATGGGTGTACGTGCGTTGAATTCCGGTTCCGCGGGTGTGGTCAGAGACGACCATTCCTGACTGGGAGTTGGCGCCCCGCTCAGGGCCGATGGTGACATCGGATGTAGATTTGCAATTACAGGACTCATTGCCGAGAAGCGCCTGCGGGCTTTCTCTCGGCACACCTCTAAAGGAGACAAACAGATGCTGGGAAACCTGACCGGATGGCACTTCCTGATCATCCTCGTGATCATCCTGCTGTTGTTCGGCGCACCCAAGCTTCCCGGACTCGCTCGCAGCCTCGGACAGTCGGCGAAGATCTTCAAATCTGAGATCAAGCCGGAAGACAAGCCCAAGGTCGACGCTGACGACTCTGCCGACCCGATCGACGCTGCCGTCACCAAGAGCACCGCAAAGTCGAGCGCGGCGGACACAACCAGCACAAAGTCGTAACGACCGTGGCGTCGTTCGCTGCCCGTCGTACCAAGACCGGCGGGAAGATGTCGCTGGGCGAGCACCTGGTTGAGCTGCGCAAGCGCATCCTGATCGCGGCGATTGCGATCGCGCTTGGCGCGATTGGTGGATGGCTGGTTTCTGGGTACGTGTGGGACGCGCTTCGTGCTCCCGTTTCTGAAATCATCAACGCGACCTATCGGCACGCCCAGATCAACTACCCGGACATCACATCGGCATTCGATCTCAAGCTGAAGATCGCGGTGTACGTGGGGCTCGTGGTCTCAAGCCCGGTCTGGCTCTTCCAGCTCTTTGCGTTTCTGGCGCCTGGCCTCACCCGCAAGGAGAAGCGTTACACCTACGGTTTCGTTTTCAGCGCCGTCCCTCTCTTCTTGCTCGGTTGCGCGTCGGGATGGTATGTCGTTCCGCACGTCGTAGTTCTGCTGACCAGCTTCGCGCCAAAGCAGGATGCCGCGTACATCACTGCGGGAGACTACTTCGACTTCATCATGAAACTTGTTGTCGCAATCGGTATCGCGTTCGTGCTGCCGGTATTTGTGGTCTTGCTGAACTTCGCCGGAGTGATCTCGGCGAAGTCGATCATCCGGTCATGGAAGATCGCGACACTGCTCATCATTTTGTTCACCGCGATCGCCACACCAGCGGCGGATGTCGGCTCAATGTTCCTGCTCGCGGTGCCGATGGTCGTGCTTTACTTCGCGGCGTATGGTGCCGCTGCGCTGCACGATCGAGCAGCATCGCGGCGAATGCTTGCCGAGGAGCGCAGCTACAGCAACGTCTAGCCAGGCACTCTAGGTGTTGAGGCAGCCTAGGACGCGAGCTTGTCCTGCTTCACGGGCTTCACTGACTTGACGGCTTTGAGGCCCTCGCCCGGAGCGGGTTCGTCGAAGTCGATTGGATCCATGCGCGCCATGGGGTATTCGTCGTGGTTAGGCAGGAGTTCGGTCTTCGCTTCCGCCTCGGTGGGCTCGAGGAGCGCTTCGCGGATGATGCGGCGCGGGTCGTACTGACGCGGGTCGAGACTCTTCCACTCGATGTCGTCGTACTCCGGACCCATCTCTTCTTTGATGCGATCCTTGGCACCATTGGCGAAATCGCGGATCTGACGCACCAGGCGTGCGAGAACGGCTGCGTAGTGCGGCAATTTTTGGGGCCCGATAAGGAATGCGGCCACGATGCCGATTAGCAGGATCTTCTCGAAGCTCAATCCAAACATTGGATCAGACTATCTCAGCGGGCCCGAAACGGGTCAATAGTGAACATTTTCGAACGTTAACACCCAGATTAGGGACACAATGACGCCTCGGGATGAGCGCACAATGTAACCATGACAGACCCAGCACCAAGCCCTATTCACGATTCAGAGCAGGGCTGGGTCAAGGCCCAGATCGACGAATACGTAGCGACGGATGGAGCGGAGCCGGGGTTCCGCGGCGGCGCACCGCTGGTACTGGTGACGACACAGGGCGCCAAGAGCGGTAAGTGGCGGCGCACCTGTCTGATTGGCTCGAGCGATGGCGAGGATATCGTGATCGTCGCTTCCGTCGGCGGTGCGCCGAAGCATCCGTCGTGGTACCACAACCTGGTGAAGAACCCACGGGTCTGGGTTCAGCAGGGTGCCGACACGTTCTGGACGGTCGCCCACACTGCGGACGCTGCAGAGAAGCCGCGCCTCTGGGACAAGATGGTTGGCCTGTTCCCCGACTACGCCAACTACCAGACCAAGACCGACCGCCAGATACCGGTCGTCGTCCTGGTGCGCGAAAAGTGATCACCTCAGCAGACGTCGGCGCGACTGCGTTCACCCAGACGCGGTTCCGCGCGGGATACAGCACCGAGGACGTTGATGCGTTCCTCATTCGAGTGCGAGCAACCCTTCACGCCTACGAACATCAAGCGCAGGAGCCCGTCCAGCTGTCCGGCGTCGAAGTCGTCAACGCGCGATTCCGGCCCACCAATTTTCGAATCGGCTATGACCAGGATGAGGTCGATGATCTACTCGACCAGGTCGTCGTGGCCTTGCGCACCTACGAGGGCGCAGGCAAACCGACGATCCTGTAGCTGCGTTGCCTGTATTTCTCTGCCGTTTTGTGACTACCCCGCCGGATCGCCGCGGCGGATTAGTCACAAAACGGCAGAGACGAAGAAGTAGTAGCCTGAGGGCAAGAAACACGGGAGTCCGGTGATGCCGGGCTGAGAGGGAGCTTCTCCAAGCTCCGACCGTCGAACCTGATCTGGATCATGCCAGCGCAGGGAGGCAGAACTACTCTCGAGCACGACGAGTGTCGAAATCATCGACACAGTGCTCCCGTGCCATTCAGACACATGAAGGGCACGAAATGACTACCGCAACATCCGAAATGCCAAACCCATCACGACGTCGCGTCATCTTCCGCTGGCGCGTCGTCGACATCATCGTCGCCGCCGTAGTCGGCGTTGCTTTCGGTGTCGTGTTCTATGGCTGGGATCTGGTCTATTCGATTCCGACCAAGCCGCTCGAGCTGCTTCTCCCCGGAACCCAGGCGCTTCTCTACGGTGTCTGGCTGATCCCGGCCGTTCTCGGCGCGCTCATCGTCCGCAAGCCTGGTGCGGCGCTCTTCACCGAGTTGGTCGCCGCCACGCTCGAAGCGCTGCTTGGTGCGCAGTGGGGTGGATTCCAGACGATCCTGCAGGGCATTGTGCAGGGCCTCGGCGCGGAGGTGATCTTTGCGATCCTCCTGTATTCCAGCTGGCGACTGTGGGTAGCGATGCTCGCGGGCGCGGCATCCGGAGCCAGCATGGCGGTCAACGACTTTCTCAACACCTACGCTGGGTCAACGTTGGCGTTCAAAGCGAGCTACGGCATCAGCGCCGTTGTTTCTGGCGCGATTATTGCCGGCGTTGGTTCCTGGCTCCTGGTTCGAGCACTCGCTCGAACCGGTGCCTTGTCGCGGTTCGCGTCCGGTCGCCAGACCGTCGCGGTCGCAGGCTCCACGAAGGGCTGATCACGGGCACACTCTCGCGTGGCCCCGCCTCCGTAGAGGCGCGGGGTTGGGGATGGCGGCACGCTGGCCGCGGGAATTTCGCGGTCAGTGGGCTTGATCTGTCGATCTCTCGCGGCGAGCGTGTCCTGCTGCTGGGGGCATCCGGCGCGGGCAAGTCCACCCTGCTTCAGGCGCTCGCGGGCGTTCTCGGCGGGGAGGATGAGGGTGATTCGACGGGCGAGCTGCTGGTCGACGGTGCGCGACCCGAGCGAGCGCGCGGTCGCGTCGGGTTGGTTCTGCAGGATCCCGACTCCCAGGTCATCCTTGCGCGGGTCGGCGACGACGTCGCGTTTGGCTGCGAAAATCTTGGCGTCGCTCGGGACGAGATTTGGCGCCGGGTTCGGGAGTCGCTCGACGCAGTCGGTCTCGACGTGCCGCCTGACTACCCGACCGCGCGGTTGTCCGGCGGGCAGAAGCAACGGCTCGCCCTCGCTGGCGTGCTCGCAATGCGGCCCGGCCTCCTGCTGCTCGATGAGCCGACCGCGAATCTGGACAGTAAAGGAGTCGACGACGTTCGGGATGCGGTAGGCCGAGTTCTTGACCGTCGAGACTCCACCCTTGTGGTCATCGAGCATCGCGTCGAGACCTGGCTCGACCTAGTCGACCGGGTGATCGTGCTGAAGGCGGGCGCGGGAGTTGTTGCCGACGGCTCTCCGAGCGAGGTGCTCGCTCGGGAAGGCAAGCGCCTGGCAGCGAGTGGGGTCTGGGTGCCGCGGTATCCGCCCACCGTTCCGGTACGGAAGTCGACCCCGGGATCGACCCTGCTGCATGCGCACGAACTCGCGATCGGGCGGGCGCGGGGAGCCACCATCCAGCACGAGCTCGAGATTGAGGTGGCGGCGGGCTCTGCGCTGGCGGTGACAGGACCGAACGGCAGCGGTAAGTCGACTCTGGGACTGACGCTCGGCGGACTGCTAGCACCGCTCGCGGGAACCCTCGATGCTTCGGGGCTCGCCCGCGGACTGAGCCCAGATCCGTACCGCTGGAAATCCCGCGAGCTCGTGTCACGCATCGGCTCCGTCTTTCAGGACCCGGAGCACCAGTTTCTCGCCGCCACGGTACGCGAGGAGCTGGCAGTCGGGCCGCGGGTATTGAAATTGACGCGCGCGGAGATCGCCACCCAAGTCGAGGACCTCGCCGAGCGACTACGGCTCACCACGCTGCTGGCGGCTAACCCGTTCACACTGTCCGGTGGCGAGAAGCGACGTCTCTCGGTGGCAACCGCGCTCATTACCCGGCCGCCCCTCCTCATCGTCGACGAGCCCACGTTCGGCCAGGACTCGCGCACCTGGGCCGAGCTGGTGCGCATCTTCGCTGAACTGCTCGACGCCGGTAGCGCGTTGGTTGCGATCACTCATGACGCGGCATTTGTCACCGCGCTGGCCGACTCAGAGTTGGTCCTCGCGGCCCGGGCAGAGGTGCGCCAATGACGAGCATTTTGACTCCCGCGCGGGGCGAGCAGCCGATCTTCCGCGTCAACCCTGTGGCCAAGCTCACGACCGCGCTTGTTTTGGGTGTCGCGCTCCTGCTCTCTCTCGACTGGGTCTCTGCCGCGGTTGCGCTAGCGTGTGAGATTGTGCTCATGATCTGGGCGGGCGTCGGGGCTCGTCGTCTCGGCCTGCGGGTGCTGCCAATTCTTCTTGCGTCGCTGGTCGCTGGCGTCACAATCGCCCTCTACGGTCGCCCATCCGGTGCGACCCACTTTGCCTTTCTGTTTGCCCGCGTGAGTGACGGCTCGCTCACTCTGGCCACAGCAACGGTGCTGCGCATCCTCGCGATCGCTCTGCCCGCGCTCGTGCTGTTCCTTACCGTCGACCCGACGGACCTTGCCGACGGGCTCGGCCAGGTGCTGCACCTGCCGTCACGGTTCGTTCTGGGTGCGCTTGCGGCGCTCAGACTTGCCGGACTATTTCTGGATGACTGGCGTTCGCTCGAGTTGGCCCGTCGCGCTCGCGGCACCGCCGACCGCGGTCGGCTACGTCGATTTGCGGGGCAGGCGTTTGCGCTGCTCGTGCTCTCGATCCGGCGCGGAAGCAAGCTCGCCACGGCAATGGAAGCGCGCGGCTTCGGCGGTTCCACTCGACGCACCTGGGCGCGCGAGTCGCGATTTGGCTGGCCCGAGGCTTTTCTGATTCTGATTGGGCTCGGCGTTGCGGCCGCGGCAATTGCCGCCGCGGTGCTCGCCGGAACGTGGAGTTTCCTTGGTCGCCCCTGACGTCGCACAGATACTCGCAGCAGTGTCGGGCGCTCGCCCGGTCATCCTCATCGATGGTCGCTCGGGTGCGGGCAAGACCGAGATGGCGGTCGAGCTTGTCGCTGCCCTTAACTCCCAGTTCGTGAGTCTTGACGACGTCTACCCGGGCTGGGACGGGCTCGAAGCCGCGAGTGGAATGGTGCGCACCGACATTCTCTTGGCAAATAGGTTCCACTGCTGGGACTGGTATGCGGACGCGCCGGGCGACTGGTGCGACCTTGACCCAGGGTTGCCATTGGTTGTCGAGGGCAGTGGCGCGCTTAGTCGCGCAAACCGGCAACTGGCGACGCTCGGAGTCTGGGTTGAGCTTGACGAGCCCGCCCGCAAAGCGCGTGCCCTGGCGCGAGATGGTGAGTCATACGCGCCGCACTGGGATGCGTGGGCAGCACAGGAGCAGGTCTTCTTTGACCGCGAACGCCCTGACCTCCTGGCCGACCTGATCATTGCCGGGGGTCAGCTCTAACCCCAACCCAGCTTGTGGAGTTCTTCGTCGTCGAGTCCGTAGTAGTGACCGATCTCGTGAACGAGAGTCACGTGGATGTTCAGCTTCAGGTCATCAAGATCTCGAGAGATCCGAAGGTGCGGCTCGCGATACAGCACGATGTGGTCGGGAAGTTCGCCGTGCCCGTACTGGCCGCGCCGGGTGAGGGCGACGCCGGTGTAGAGGCCCAGCAAGCCGAGCGAACCGTCGTCTGGACGGCTGGCGGTCGTAAATCCGACATTCTCGATGCCGTCGATCATGTCGTCGGGGAGAAGATCGAGTTCGTCCGTCACGAGTTGTTCGAACTGGTCGGCGCTCAGGGCGTCCAGCTTCATCGGTCGACCGCGCGCAGAAGGAGAAACTGAACCTGGCCGAGCCAGATATAGATGGCATAGCCGTTGTCGTCCAGCGGGGGAGGCGATCCCTCATCCACGATTCCCAGGCGCGCGGCAAGGGCGAGTCGGATGTCGTTGAGTGAGCGCAGCCACACCACGGCCTCCGGATGGCCGAGAGTCACGCTTGCCATCCCCTTGGCGGTTCGGGGTTTCAGTGCATCCGCTATGCCGCGCGCGCCGGCAACCTTTTCGCCTACGAGTTCGGTCTGGGTGAAGCGTCGAAATTCCTCGGCGTCATCAGCGTTCTCTCGGTAGCCATCCGGCAGTAGGCGTTCGAGCGCCGGGTCGCCGTCGCGATCCTCGTAGCCGTCGAGCAGCTCGGAAAGTTGTTCGGCAACGCTCGCCAACAGGTCGGCTTCTTCGCCGGTGAATACCAGGTTGATGCCTGCGGGGGTCACCCTGACGCGCTTCACTCGTCATCCTTCTGAAGCGTCGCCCACAGCCCGTAGCCGTGCATCGCGTACACGTGCCGCTCCATTTCTTCGCGCGAACCCGTCGCAACTACGGCTTTGCCGTCGTTGTGAACCTGCAGCATCCGCTTTCGCGCCTCAGCCGGACTGAACCCGAAATAGCTCTTGAAGACCCAGGCGACATAGGTCATTTCGTTTACCGGGTCGTTCCAAACAAGGGTGATCCACGGTCGGTCGGGCTCGACAACGGTGCGAAGATCGGTGTCTTCATCCGTGCGCTCGAGCGTGTCAGCCACGGTGCTAGTTAAGCACGGTGCCAGTTAAGCAGATGTGGCCCGGCCGAAGCCGAGCCACATATTTTGCCTGGGGTGAACGACGGGGCTCGAACCCGCGACATCCGGCTCCACAAGCCAGCGCTCTACCAACTGAGCTACGCCCACCATGCATCGCCGAGGCGACTGAAAGAGTCTATTACAGCGGTGGATGGATTACAGCCGGGACTGCCACTGCGCGACCACCGCTGCCGAGGCGGCCTGCGCCTGCTCGGACGTCGGTCCTGGCTCTGCCACGAACGCGACGGCGCGGTAGTACTCGAGCTCGCGAATCGACTCGAGGATGTCGGCGAGCGCGCGATGCCCGCCGTTCTTGGGCGGCGCGCTGAAGTAGATGCGCGGGAACCAATGGCGGGCAAGCTCCTTGATGGAGGACACGTCGACGCTGCGATAGTGCAGGTGCGAGTCGACCCGAGGCATGTACTTGGCCAGGAACATCCGGTCTGTGCCGATGGTGTTGCCGGCGAGCGGGGCGCTCTGGGCGCCTGGCACGAACTTCAGGATGTACTCCAAGACTTCGTACTCTGCCTCGGCCAGGGACTTCCCGTTCGGGATCTCTTCAATCAACCCACTAGCACTGTGCATGTCGCGCACGAAGTCGCCCATGTGGTCCCACGCCGACTGATCGGGCTTGATAACAATCTGGAATCCCGGGTCGACCGGCACCAGGTTGTAGTCGGTGATGACCACCGCAACCTCAACGAGTTCGTCGATCTGTAGATCGAGCCCGGTCATTTCGCAATCGATCCAGACCAGACGGTCATCCGCAGAAGCCACGCCCCCATCCTATCGACCGCCCCCGACCCCTCCTGTGCGTGCTCACATCCGTGGTGTACGTAGGGTTGGGGAATGACTGCGGCAATACTTCTTTTGGTGAATGGTGTCTTCAACTGGATCGTGTGGCCGCCGTTCTACCGGCGCACCGCATCCGATCCTCGAGCTCGGAATGAGCAGGGCAAGGCGACGAGGTTCCTGAAAGTCCATGCCATCCTGATCGGTAGCGCACTCCTTCTCGCCGTGGTCTCGCTCGTATTCGGCGTGCTCGCACTGCTTCGAGTGACAAACTAGACACATGACTGACGAACACCCCACCCTGGTCCACGGCGACGAGTACATCGTGATCTTCTCCGGCGGACCCAACGACGGGCAGACCGACCACCGCATCGCCACCGAATCCGGCTGGGACAATGAGATCATCGTCAACGGGCTCGAGTCTGCCGCGGCCGCAGAGTTTGCCTACACCGCGACGACTGCAAAGAAAGTCGGCGATAGCGTGCACGTCACCTACGTCTGGGACCCGAAGGATGCCGACGACCTCGAGGCTCCAGAAGAGCGCTACGACTCGTAGTCGCCGGGTCACGTGAACGTCGACTTCTACACCTCTACCTTCTGCGAGCCGTGCATGATCACTCGCGCGGTGCTGGCGGAGGCGGGTCGACTGGTGAGCGCCATGAACCTCGTCGAGCACGATATCGTGCGCGAGGAGACCGAAGCGCGCGCCCAGCGCATCCGCTCAACCCCGACTGTGATCATCAGCGGCGCGGACGGCACAGAGGTTTTCCGGGCCGAAGGCATTCCGTCGCTGAACCAAGTTCTCGTCGCGCTCGCGAAGGCTTCCTGAAGCAGAATCGTCAGCTCGAAAAAACTGAGGACCAAATGCTCAGGCGATCGTTGCGGCTCTAGGTAAGAATGCAACGGTGCAACAAACTTCCATCCCCGCGCCCATCGTCGCTGCAGCCACCCGATCGACCGACGAGGTGCTCGCCGACCTCAAGACGACATCCGGTGGATTGTCGGCCACGGACGCAGCCACGCGACTTGAGGCCACCGGCGCCAACTCCATCCAGTCTCACAAAGCACGCGGCTGGGTGACGCTGGGTCGTCAACTGCGCAGCCCGATTCTCATACTGCTCTTTGTGACCGCGGGCGTCTCTGTATTTCTGGGCGAATCCACTAACGCGGTAATCATTGCCGTGATTTTGGTGGCGAGCGTCGGGCTCGGCTTTGTGAACGAATTCCGCGCAGAGCGGGCAGCCGACGCTCTCCACGACCAGATCCGCCACGTCGCCGTCACGTTGCGAGACGGCGCGGCCGTCGAGGTCGATGTCACGGAACTTGTTCCCGGAGACGTCGTTCGCCTCGCGATCGGAAGTGTTGTTCCCGCCGACCTGCGTCTGCTCACCGCAGCCGACCTGGCCTGCGACGAGGGCATTCTGACCGGCGAATCGATGCCGGCCGCAAAATCGATTGCTCCGATCACCACCTCGGCAGGTGTCGGGGACCTCAGCTCGTGCGCGCTCATGGGGACGATCGTCCAGTCCGGTAGCGGGACGGGTGTGGTTGTCGCTACGGGTGGCCGGGCCGAGTTTGGCCGCATCGCGCTCGGGTTGGTTACTGCGCTTCCGCAGACCGACTTCCAGAAGGGACTCAGCAAGTTCTCTCTCCTGCTGCTCGAGGTCGCCGTTGCATTGACCACGCTGATTTTCGTCGCCAACATCCTGCTCCACCGCCCGATCCTCGACTCGCTCCTGTTCTCCCTCGCGATCGCAGTCGGGATCACGCCGCAGCTGCTGCCCGCCGTCGTGAGCGCGAGCCTTGCGACTGGATCGCGGGTGCTGGCCCGTAAGAAAGTATTGGTCAAGCGACTGGTGTGCATCGAAGATCTCGGAGACGTCGACCTTCTGGTCACCGATAAGACGGGGACTCTGACCGAGGGACGCATCAGCTTCAGTTCGGCAATCCCGACTGGCTCAAAGGTGACGGCGAAGGACCTCTTCTCTCTCGGCCTGCTGTCCACGGAGGCAGACCTCTCGACGGACGAGGTGTCGTCGATTGGTCTCAACCCACTAGATGCAGCGCTCTGGGACTCGTCGGAAGCGAAGAGCGCAGACCGAAGCGGCCTCACGCAGCTGGCCGTTCTGCCGTTTGATCACGTGCGTCGAATGACCAGTGCGGTCGTTGCCGGACCGGCAGGGAAGCGCATAGTTTCCAAAGGGTCTCCTGAGGATGTATTCGCGCACTGTGTGAAGGTGCCCGCCGCGGCTGTCGCCACGCTCAACGACCTCTACCGGGCGGGCGCGCGCGTCGTCGCGGTGGCGGTCCGCGCGACCAGTTCATCGAAGCTCACCGCGGCGGACGAGAAGGGTCTGACGCTTGTCGGATTCCTGACCTTCGATGACCGGCCGAAGTTGGACGCCAAGGAATCACTCGAGAAGCTCAGGGTTCTCGGCATTGAGGTCAAGATCGCGACAGGCGACAACGCCCTCGTCGCCGAGAAGGTCCTTGCCGACCTGGGAATGGCGTCACTCGGGACCCTCAACGGCACGGATGTTGACGCCATGGATGACACCAAATTGGCTGAGGCAGCCCGGGCGTCGACGATCTTCGCACGCGTTTCCCCCGAGCAGAAGGCTCGGATCCTCCGCATGCTGCGGCACGCGGGGCGCTCTGTGGCGTTCATGGGCGACGGTGTGAATGACGCGCTCGCGCTGCACCAGGCCGATGTCGGAATCTCGGTTAACAGCGCCGCGGATGTTGCGAAGGACGCCGCGGACGTTCTTCTCCTCGACAAGGATCTCGGCGTACTGGCCGACGGCGTGATGGATGGCCGCCGGATTTTCGCAAACACGATCAAGTACGTGTTGATGGGCACTTCGAGCAACTTCGGCAACATGTTCAGTGCCTCCGTCGCCTCCGTCATCCTGCCGTTCCTGCCGATGCTGCCAGGACAGATCCTGCTCAACAACCTTCTCTACGACGCGGGACAGCTGGCGATCCCCGGCGATCGCGTCGATCCCGAACAACTGCGAGCACCGTCGCACTGGGACATCGCGTACATTCGCCGGTTCATGTTCCTGTTCGGGCCCATCTCATCCCTGTTCGACTTCGCCACGTTTGGGCTCATGTTGCTGGTTTTTCGGGCCGCAGCACCCGAGTTTCAGGCGGGCTGGTTCATCGAATCGATCGCGACCCAGACCCTCATCATTTTCGCCATTCGAACTCGACGCGTCCCATTCCTGCGCAGCAGGCCGTCGCTCGGCCTGACGCTGGCCTCGCTCGGGGTTGTCGCGATCGGAGTCTGGCTTCCGTTCTCGCCGCTCGAGGGCATCCTCGGCTTCCGTGCTCTACCGGTTCCGTTCTTTTTGGCACTCGTTGGCATGATTGTGCTGTACCTGTGCGTGGTCGAACTCGCGAAAAAATGGTTCTTCTCGCGGGCCGCACAACGGCAGCCCAGCGTGCCGTTTCGCCGCCGCGCCTACCCGCACCGGATCGCGCGTCGCGCGTCGCGTTTCACTGCACAGTCGCCACGCGGGAGGGCGACCGTGGCCAAGTCGCGCAAGACGCCTGCGGCGCCCGTTCGCGCGACCTAGCAGGGTCTAGTTCTACCGAGTGTCGTCGGCGTTGTCCCCACCGGTGGTGTCGACGCGCTTGGTGCTTCCGCGGAAGGGCAAGCCCTCGCTGGTGGATACGTCGTCCGGATCTTCGCCATGGAGTCGCGTATAGGCGCGGTGCGACTTTCTCTCGTCATCCATTCGCTGGCTGAGCCCCGCGTACTTCGATCCGAGCGCGGGCACCCGGCGGATCACATCCATGACAAGCCTGAACCGGTCCAGGTCGTTCATCATCAGCATGTCGAAGGGCGTGGTGGTGGTTCCGCGCTCGTTGTAACCGCGCACGTGGAGGTTGGCGTGGTTGGTGCGCCGATAGGTCAGTCGATGTACGAGCGCCGGGTAGCCGTGGAAGGCGAAAATAATCGGTTTGTCGGGGGTGAACACGGCATCGAACTCGTCGGACGTCAGTCCGTGCGGGTGCTCGGAGCTGTCCTGCAGACGCATCAGGTCGACGACGTTCACGAAGCGAATCTTGAGCCCGGGAATCTCCTTTTTCAGGATCTGCGCTGCCGCCATGGCTTCGATTGTCGGCACGTCTCCCGCGCAGGCGACAACGACATCGGGATCTTCGCCTTCGACCTCGGTGCCCGCCCAAGCCCAAACGCTGAGTCCACGGGCGCCGTGCTCGCGCGCTTCCTCAAGACTCAACATCGACGGGCCCGGCTGCTTTCCCGCAACAATTACGTTCACGTAGTCGCGGGTGGCGAAGCAGTGCTCGGCGGTGACCAGCAACTGGTTGGCATCCGCCGGCAGATAGACGCGAACAACGCTGGCTCGCTTATTGACGACGTGGTCGAGAAAACCGGGATCCTGATGCGAGAACCCGTTGTGGTCCTGGCGCCAGACGAGCGACGAGAGAAGGTAGTTGAACGAGGGCACCGGGCGCCGCCACGGCACCTCGCTGGCTGACTCAAGCCACTTGGCGTGCTGGTTGAACATGGAGTCGACGACATGGATGAACGCCTCGTACGAGTTGAACAGCCCGTGTCGACCGGTCAGCACGTAGCCCTCGAGGAGGCCCTCCATCAAGTTTTCGCTCAACGCCTCGATCACGCGACCCTCGTGAGCCAGGTGTTCGTCGTCGGGAAGGCTCGAGCCCTGCCACTCCTTTGCGGTGACGCGGTAGACGTCATCCAGTCGGTTGGATGCGGTTTCATCCGGACCGAAGATGCGGAAGTTGTCGGGGTTTGCTGTGATCACGTCGGTCAGCCATTGGCCGAGCACGCGAGTCGGCTCGGCGAGAACGCCCCGACCCTTCGACAGGTCGATCGCGTGCGCCTCTAGCGGCGGGAGCGTCAGGGCGCGAGTCAGCAGCCCGCCGTTGGCGTGTGGGTTTGCGCTCATCCGGAAATCGCCTGACGGGCGGTTGAGGGCGAGCTCGGCGATCGGACGTCCGTCGACGTCGAAGAGTTCTTCGGCGTGGTAGCTGTGCATCCACTCCTCGAGTTGGTGCAGGTGCTCCGGGGTATCGCGCACATTTGCGATCGGAACCTGGTGGGCTCGCCAGGTGTTCTCAACGGGGAGTCCGTCGACGAACTTAGGCCCGGTCCATCCCTTCGGCGTCTTCAAAATGATCATCGGCCAGGCCGGCCGAGCCTCGTTGCCATCGATGCGCGCCGACGCCTGGATTGCTGCGATCTCGTCGACCGCCTTCTCCATGGCGTCGGCGAAGCGCGCGTGCACAGCCATGTGGTCCTCGTCGTCGAAACCTCCCGAGACGAAGATTGGCGCGTAGCCATATCCGCGCATGAGCTGCATGAGTTCTTCTTCTGGGATGCGAGCGAGGATGGTCGGATTGGCGATCTTGTACCCATTGAGGTTCAGGATCGGCAGCACCGCGCCGTCGGACTTCGCGCTCAGAAACTTGTTCAGGTGCCAACTGGTAGCCAGCGTCGCGGTCTCCGCTTCGCCGTCGCCAATGACGCAGGCGAGAACCAGGTCAGGATTGTCGAGGGCGGCGCCGAAGGCATGCACGAGCGAATACCCGAGTTCGCCGCCCTCGTGGATCGAGCCGGGAGTCTGTGGCGAAGCATGCGACGGGATACCGCCAGGGAACGAGAACTGGCGGAACAGCTTGTGCATCCCGGGGCCGTCGAGTGTGACGTCCGAGAACAACTCGGAGTAAGTACCGTCGAGCCAGGCGTTGGCGACCACGCCCGGACCTCCGTGGCCGGGGCCGGCGATGTAGACGACGCTGAGGTCGCGCTCAACGATTAGCCGGTTGAAGTGTGCCCACACGAGGTTGAGGGCGGGGACGGTGCCGAAGTGTCCCAGGAGTCGTGGCTTCGTGTCCGCAACGGTGAGTGGGCGTTCGAGGTGCGCGTTATCGAGCAGATAAATCTGGCCCACCGAGAGGTAGTTGGCTGCGCGCCACCACTTGTCGACGACGGACAGATCGCGGGCTTTCGTTTCGCTGGGAGCCATCAATCCAGACTAGGTCCGCGACAGGGGTGACGGGATGGGACCAATGACCTAACTTTGGACGGCCGAGGTGAACGAACTACTTCTTCGGAGTATTCGCGACCTTGATGTCGATCGAATATTTGAGGCCGTTGACCTTCGTGATCGTGAGCACCGAGTCGTAGGTATCCGTAGGCGCCTTCGGGTCAACCACATCGCAGTGGATCTTCTCGCCGACCTTCAGCGGAACGCTGCCCTTACCGCAGTCAACCTTCGGGAGGTAGCTAGTGCCGACCTCGTTCTTGAGCGCGATTGCGCCCGTGTGTGCGAGGCTCGACTTTTCCACGGTTACGGCGGCAGAGAACGAGCATCCAGCCAATCCAACGAGGAGGGCAGCGCAGAGTGCGACGGCGCCAAATATTTTCATCGGGTATTCCAATCTGAGCAATTGTTCTCGAAGGATAGCGGAGGCCGGGCGGGTTTCCGCAAGAGTGGTTTCGGCGAGGCAAGTTATAGACTTGCCGCCGCCGCCTCCGTAGCTCAGGGGATAGAGCAGGACCCTTCTAATGTCTTGGCCGCAGGTTCGAATCCTGCCGGGGGCACCATCGCGATGCTGACCTCGATGTCATTTGCTTCGCAAAGGAGGGGCATTTGTGAACGTTTGGTGGGATGAGTTCGTCAAAGCGCTGGGTAATGGCACGTGGGCCGCGTCCCTCTTGCAAGGCCTAGTCGTGGGCAGTGTCACGATCGTCGTAGCCCTGTGGATTCTGAAACGGCAGCTATCGGCAGAC
>JADGOT010000051.1 GCA_017882805.1 Glaciihabitans sp.
ATCAGCCAGCCGAGGATGCCCGCAGCCGGAGCGGCGAGGGTGTTGATCCACGCGAGTGCCGAGATGCCGTCAGCAGCACCCTCCGATCCCGCGTTGAATCCGAACCACCCGAACCAGAGGAGGGAGGCACCCAGCAGGGTAAGCGGAACGTTGTGCGGCTTGGACATGCCCTTCGCGAAGCCGATGCGCTTGCCGAGTACCAGCGCGAGCGCAAGACCAGCCGCACCCGCGTTGATGTGGACCGCAGTACCACCCGCGAAGTCGTTCACGCCGAGGCCGAATACAGACCAACCACCGTCGGTGAGACCCTTCGGTCCAACCGTGAAGTTGAACACCCAGCTCGCTACCGGGAAGTAGACGAGGGTTGCCCACACGCCGGCGAAGATCATCCAGGGGCCGAACTTTGCGCGGTCCGCGATCGCACCCGAGATCAGTGCAACCGTGATGATCGCGAACGTCGCCTGGAAGCCAGCGAACGCGAGTCCGTGGATATCGAGACTGAGGTTCTGGTTCGCGGTTCCGCCCTTGAAGCTAATTTCGTTCTTCAATAGGAAGTCTGCGAATGGATTCAGGAGCCAGCCCTTGATGAGCCAGGCGCTACCGCCGCCGAAAGACATCGAGTAGCCGTAGATGACCCAGAGCACGCCAACGAGGCCGATGGAGCCAAAGCTCATCATCATCATCGAGATGACGGACTTGGCGCGGACCATGCCGCCGTAGAAGAATGCGACGCCAGGCGTCATGATGAGGACGAGTGCCGCAGCAACCATCAACCACAGGGAGTTGACGTTGTTGGTAATGGCATCCGTTGTAGCCGAAAGATCGACCATGTGATTGTTTACCTCTCTTTGACGGGAAGCACCGTTGGCTTGCGTACAACGACAGTGGATCGTGTCGCCTCGGGTACGCCCCCAGTGTGAAGGGCGTACGTTTCGCCCACGATCTCGTGGCGTTTCAGTCGTGTTACGCACGGGCCCCAAATGTAAACATCGTGTTTCAGGGGTAAGAGTGGCGGCGATACAGTTTTGACCATGACGGATACTGCAGCTCCCGCCGAACCAACCCCGGACGCCCGGACTCCCGGGAAACGGACCGGACTGTTCGTTGGCCTCGGAATCGGGGGCGCTGTGATCTTCGTTGCCATCGTCACCGTGGTGTTGATGGTCGCGCTGAGCGTGCTCGGTTCGACCGGGTTCCCGGCCGCCGCCGCGGGGCGCGTTCTACTCAACTCGAGCGACCTCGCGGGCATCGACGGTGTCGAGATCGCGACCGGCCAGGACTCCGTGGTGAACAAGCGCTCCCTGCAGGCCTACATAAAGCTGAACCGGGGAGACAGCCCCGATATCGTCAGCCCCGCGAAGTGCGCGAACAATCTCGAGGGGTGGATGGCGTGGAAGTCGCTCGACACACCGGCCTACCGCGGGTGGAAAACCGACGTCATATTTGAGGCATCCAATATCGTCGTCGATTCGACCCAGACCTATGAAAACGGGCTCCAGGAGGCGCGACACTTTGCGACCGTCGCGGCGGCTACTGCGTTTGTGAGCGCCCAGCGCCAGTGGTACAGGACGTGTGCAACAACCACCTATGGTGATCGCCTCGACCCGTCACACAGCGCTACCTACGCGTTCTCGCCCATTCCGCTGAACCTCGGACTCGACGCGGTCATCGAGGGTTCTACCAACAAGGGCACGGACATCGCACCTCACTTAATCGATGTCTACTTACGCAACCAGAACATTGTCTACGTCACCGAACTAGTGACGAACTCTGCACCGCAGCACGGCCTGGACAAGGTGAGCCTGGCAATCGTCAAGGCGGCCGCCAAGAAGCTTGCGCAGCTGCACTAGACGCTAGAGGCCCGACCCCGTGGTGAGTGCAATGAGACGCGAGATGGCTCGCTGATATTTCTTGCGGTAGCCACCCGCAAGCATGTCTGCCGGGAAGACCTGGTCGAGCGGTGTTCCGCTCGCGAGCAGGTGCACCTGCGCGTCGTAGAGGCGGTCGACAAACGCAACGAAACGGAGCGCATCCGTCTGGTTGACGAGTGGATGCACGTCGGTGATTGCGACGGCATCGATACCCTCGACGAGCCGAACATAGCGCGACGGGTGAACCTTCGACAGAGTGACGAGCAGCGATCCGAAGTCGTCGATGGTCACAACGCCTTCCGTCGTGCCGAGCTGCTCAAAGAGGTCGGTTGCGGACAGCGCGATCGCATGGCCCTCCACGTCACGGCGGCGATAGTCGAGCCCGTCGATCCGGACGATCTCAAACTTCGCGGCGAGGGCGTCAATCTCGCGCAGGAAGTCCTGCGCGGCAAAGCGTCCTTCGCCGAGCGCGTTGGGCGGCGTATTCGAGGTCGCCGCCAGCCGCGCCCCGGATGCGACCAGGTCGCTGAGCAGTCGCGACATGAGGCGGGTATCCCCCGGGTCATCCAGCTCGAACTCGTCGATACAGACCAGGGATGCACCCTTCAGGAGGGCGACGGTCGGCTGGTAGCCGAGCGCGCCCACGAGAGCCGTGAACTCAATGAACGTACCGAAATACTTTCGACCCGGAGCAGCGTGCCAGAGCGCGGCGAGCAGGTGGGTCTTGCCGACGCCAAACCCGCCGTCCAGGTAGATGCCGGGGAGCGAGTCGGAGGTCTTCTTTCGCCCGAACAGTCCGCCCTTGCCCGAAACCCAGCCGGCCGCGAAACGCCGGATGGCGGCAAGCGCAGCGCCCTGCGACGGGTAGTCACGATCGGGGCGGTAGGAGTCGAGCGATGCGGAGGCAAACTGCCTCGGTGGCACGAGATGCGCAACGATCTCCTGACCGGTGAGAGTCGGGTTGCGGTCGGCGAGAGCGCCCGCGGAACTGGGCGAAACGGCAGTCATCGATTGGGCCTTGAACTTTGTGTCGAACTCTTACGGTTACCCGTGCGATAAGGCTCGCACTCTCGTAGATTCGAATGGACAGGTCAGGCATCAAGCCTAGACCGAGCACGTTGAACGCATTTCCCCCGGAGGTACCAATGACAGTCGCAACCGATCCAGACGCCCGATTCGCCAGCTACGCGCATCCTGAACGTCTCGTCTCGACCGACTGGCTTGCCGCCAACCTCGGCAGCCCCGGGCTGGTAGTGGTCGAATCCGACGAAGACGTACTCCTCTACGAGACCGGCCACATCGAGGGCGCGGTCAAGATCGACTGGCACACCGACCTCAACGATCCGGTCGAGCGCGACTACGTCGACGGCGCAGGCTTCGCCAAGTTGCTGGGCAGCAAAGGCATTACTCGCGACACGACCGTTGTTATCTACGGCGACAAGAACAACTGGTGGGCGGCATACGCTCTGTGGGTCTTCAGCCTGTTCGGCCACGAGGATGTCCGTCTCCTTGACGGAGGCCGCGCCAAGTGGGAGGCCGAGGGTCGCGCGTACACGACCGACAAGGAGTCCGCGCCGAGCGTCGACTACCCGGTCATCGAGCGCAACGACGCCTCCATTCGTGCGTTCCGGGACGACGTGCTCAGTCACCTCGGAAACCCGCTCATCGACGTTCGCAGCCCCGAGGAGTATTCGGGCGAGCGCACGACGGCGCCGGCATATCCGGAGGAGGGCGCGCTGCGCGCCGGCCACATCCCGTCCGCACAGAGCGTGCCGTGGGCGAAGGCGGTTGCCGAGGACTTCGGCTTCAAGTCCCTCGACGAACTCAACGCCATTTACCGCGACGGTGCTGGTCTCAAAGACGGTGATAGCGTCATTGCATACTGCCGTATCGGCGAGCGTTCGAGCCACACCTGGTTCGCGCTCACGCACCTGCTGGGCTTCGAAGGGGTTCGCAACTATGACGGCTCATGGACCGAGTGGGGATCCCTCGTTGGCGTGCCCATCGTCAAGGGCGCAGAGCCCGGCGCTGTTCCTGCGCGCTAGTTCTGAGTGCGGAGCGCGTCGATGAGCGGCGCGCTCCCTGAGAACCTGGCGCAGATTCGCGAGGACTTTCACGAACTCGAACTGAGAGATCGGCTGCAGCTGCTCCTCGAGTTTTCGAACGAGCTCCCCGACCTGCCTGAGCGCTATGTCGATCATCCGGACCTGCTCGAGCGGGTCGAGGAATGCCAGTCTCCCGTCTTCATGTTCGTGGAGGTCGACGAGCTGGGCATCGTTCATCTCTTCGTGACCGCGCCGAAGGAGGCTCCGACCACCCGCGGATTCGCATCCATCCTGGTCCAGGGGCTCGCCGGCCTGACCGTCGATCAGGTGCTCGACATCCCCGACGATTTCCCGCAGGATCTCGGCCTCACCGAGGCGGTCAGTCCGCTTCGCGTGCGCGGCATGACGGCGCTCCTCGGCCGAGCGAAACGCCAGATCCGCGAGAAGACTGCCGCGTGATTCTGACCCCGGTCTTCCCGATCGCAGGGCAACCCCTCGACCTCGAGTCGGTTGATGCACGTGATCGGGTAACCGAGCTGTACCGCTCGCCGCGCGAGGATTGGCTCCGTCTCAACCTGATCGCGAGCATCAGCGGAAGCGCGATCGGGCCGGACGGCACAAGCGAAACTCTTACCAACGCGGTGGATCGCCTCATCCTGAAAGTAATTCGCGCGCTCTCCGACGTCGTTGTGGTGGGCGCGTCCAGCGTTCGAGCTGAGGGCTACTTCGTTCCCCGCAACGGGACACTCGCCGTGGTGACTCGCACGGGAAATTTCACCGGTCACCACATCGAAGGCACGGGCAACAACGGCACGGTTCTCATCCTGTGCCCCGCCGCGGTTGCCGAGACGGCTCGCACCACGATCGGCCTTCCGGGGGTGCAGGTGGTGTCGGTGCCTGATGTCGACGGCTCGCTCTCGGCCGACGCAATCGTTTCTGCGCTGCGCGGGCAGGGCTACCGTTCAATCGTCGCCGAAGGCGGACCGGGGCTTGCAACCCACCTCGTGCTCGGTGGCGTGGTGGATGAACTGTGCCTGACGACGAGCCCGGTATTGAATGGGGGCGCGCTGCCGCTATTCGGGCCAGCGGAGTTCGACGATCATCCACTCGCGCTTAGCCAGTTGTTGATCGACGACGCAGGCTTCACGTACGCGCGCTGGCGCCTCGCGAATTCTTGAGCTTTAGGGAAGGCGGTTGAGCCAGCCGCCGATATCTTCGTTGAAGCGATCGGCGTCGTAATTCCAGAGCTTGGCGTGCCGGGCGACCGTGAACTCGTCGTAGGTCACTATGTCGGGTCGCGCCTGCGCGAGTGCTCGTGAAGCGTCGGGTGGAACGTACCCATCGTCGGCGCTGTGCATCAGGAGTATCGGTAGCGTGAGTTCGTCCGCACGGGTCACGAAATCGAGTCGGGCGAGGTCGATGGATTCGTCTTGACCAGTCAGTTTTCGAGCCCAGGGCGAGCTGATGAGCTGTCGCGCTGCGGCACTCACGATGCGCGGCGCGTGCTGCGCGGCGGTCTGATAGTTGATGGTCTCGGCCCAGTCGACGACCGGCGACTCGAGGATGATCCCCTTGAGGATGTCGGCGTGGGCTGAGCGGGTCGCCACCTGCAGTGAGATCGCGCCGCCCATCGACCAGCCCATCAGGACCACCTCGGTGGCGCCATTCGCGATCGCATACTCGAGGGCGGCATCTACATCGGGCCATTCCGTGTCTCCGAGGCCGTAGCGGCCGTCGGCGCTGTGCGGAGCGTCGCCGTCGTTGCGATACGACACCAGCAGCGATGTGTATCCGCAGCGTCGCGCGACCTCGACCGCGCGCAGGCATTCCTGCCGTCGCACTCCCCTGCCGTGAACTCCGATGAGCCAGCGACCCGTCTTCTTTGCCGCGGGAATCAGCCACGCCGGTGCCGGTCCGACCGGCGTCTCGATCACAACATCGCGATGGGTCGCGCCGAGTTGCTCCGGATCGAGATAGAACCACCCGGCAATGGACCCGCGGGTTGCCGTCGCGAGATCGCCATGATCGACGCCGATTAGTTCCCTACTGACCCAATTGGGACCGGTTTCGAGAATCGCGCCGACCTTCGCGTGGCCAGCGCCCTCCGAAAACCACAGCCCGTACTGGCCGGGCAGCAGCGTATCGAGCGTCTTCGAGAGCAACACGGTGTTCTCGGTGCAGCCCAAAATTCGCAGGTCCTCCCGCCGAGTCTTACTCGGGATGATGACCTTGCGCGCCACGTATACCGACAGGCTCCCGAGCGCCGCAACTCCGGCAAAGGCAGCTGCGCCAAGCGTGATCGCGGTCGCCGCGGCAGCGGTCGAGACAGAACCGCGCTTCCTTACCATTCGTTCACATCCCGCCCCGTGGTCGCCGCTGTGTTCGGGGGCGGCGAGTCAACCCGCAGCCACCCCCAAAAAAGCCTAACCTTCACTCGTGTCCGATTCTGTCGCGGGAAGCTCCAATCCACCGGCATTTACGCGCGCCGTAGCGGCGTTGCAGGCAGCAAAGACCCGCCCGGAGTTGACGATCACAGAGATTCCGGCTCCGGGGTCTCTCGCACCCAGTGCGATCGCGCTCGCTGCGGATGTGACGCCGGCACGTCACGGCATCGACTCCCCACTCGGCACCGGCCGGTTCATTTTGCTGCACGATCCGTCTGCGCCCGAGGCCTGGGGCGGTGAGTTCCGCGTGGTCTGTTTCGCGCAATCGCCGCTCGACACCGACATGGGAATCGACCCCTTCATGGCAGAGGTAGCGTGGTCGTGGCTGGTCGACGCACTAGCAACTAGTGGTGCCCAATATCACTCCGCATCGGGCACGGCTACGAAGATCCTTTCGACCGGATTTGGTGAATTGGATGTTCAGGGCGACGGTGCAGTAATCGAGCTTCGGGCATCCTGGACTCCAACGACGTCCGAAATCGGTCCACATGTGGAAGGGTGGAGCGAGTTGTTGTGCATGTTGGCCGGGCTTCCCCCGGCAGTTGAGGGAGTAAGCCAGTTGTCGCTGCATAAGGGAGCCGCCTCTTCAGGGGCGGTGCGTAACGCCCCTACTCCGAGTAGGTCGTGAGTAGTTCGGACGAAGCACCGACCCCGGCTCCGCAGCAGGCAGAGCACGTGTCGGTGAGCGTAATTGACACGCGTGACGCCTACCTCGAGGCGGTGGCCGCGCTGGCGGCTGGAAATGGCCCGATCGCGATTGACGCAGAGCGGGCATCCGGTTTTCGTTATTCGCAGCGCGCCTACCTGATTCAAATCTTCCGTCGCGGGTCGGGCACCTTTCTCTTTGACCCGCCGGCCGTCGGGCAGTTCACCGAACTCAATGACGTACTGGCCGCAGAGGAATGGATCCTGCACGCGGCCAGCCAGGATCTGACCTGCCTGCGAGAAGTGGGAATTGATCCCAAGAAACTGTTCGACACCGAGCTGGGGGCGCGCCTGGCCGGACTGCCCCGCGTGGGCCTCGGCACAGTTGTGGAAGACCTGCTCGGCATCCACCTTGCGAAGGAGTTTTCTGCGGCGGATTGGTCCACCCGCCCGCTCCCACAGGCTTGGCTCGTCTATGCAGCGCTCGATGTTGAACTGCTCGTCGATCTGCGCGAGAAGCTCGGCGATCTACTAGACGACGCGGGCAAGGCTGAGATCGCCCGAGAAGAATTCGAGGCGGTACTCGCGCGTGACTTCCGGATTGTTCGTGAGCAGCCGTGGCGTCGGCTCAGCGGGCTGCACTCGGTGCGTGGGGCTCGAGGTCTCGCGGTCGCTCGCGAACTGTGGCACGCGCGCGACGAGTTCGCCCGCGAGACCGACATCGCGCCGGGTCGATTGGTACCAGACTCTGCGCTCGTGGCCGCCGCTAGGTCGCTGCCGGAGTCCAAGCGCGACCTGGTCGCCATGAAGGAATTCACCGGCCGTGCAAGCCGGTCACAGATCGACCGGTGGTGGGATGCGATTCAGGTCGGTATGACGACCACCGACCTTCCCGCGTTGCGCGTTCTCGGCGATACAGTTCCCCCGCCACGCGCATGGCCTGACAAGAATCCGGCAGCGGACCGACGGCTGAAGGCGGCGCGTGTCGCCGTCATCGAGAAGTCGACCGAGCTCAACATCCCGGTCGAGAATGTGCTGACCCCGGAACTGTTGCGTCGGCTGGCGTGGGCGCCGCCCGAACCGATCGAACTGGCATCGGTGCAAACCGCGCTGACTGAAATGGGCGCACGCGGGTGGCAGGTCGACGCCCTCGCCGAGCCGATCACCACCGCATTCATCGCCTCGCTCGAAGAGGATGTTGCGGAACCCTCCGAAGCGATTGTGGATGAGGACCAAACGACCCCAACTCCGACTTCCGACGAGTCGTAGGAACAGTCAAAGGATTATGGCCCGTAACGCCGGTGCCTAGGATCGATTTGTGCCGTATTTTTATGCGGCCTTTTGATTGTGGAGGGCATTGTGGCGTCTAGAGCTGAAGTCGTATTCGTCGATGGAGTGAGAACCCCATTCGGTCGGGCCGGCGAAAAGGGAATGTACTGGAACACCCGGTCCGACGACCTCGTCGTCAAGGCGATGATCGGGCTCCTCGAGCGCAACCCGAGCCTGCCGAAGGACCGCATCGACGATGTCGCAATCGCCGCGACCACCCAAACCGGTGACCAGGGCCTCACCCTTGGGCGCACCGCCGCGCTCCTTGCCGGACTCCCCCAGTCGGTGCCCGGCTATGCGATCGACCGCATGTGTGCGGGCGCCATGACCTCGGTCACCACTATCGCGGGTGCGATCGGATATGGCGCCTACGACTTCGGGATCGCCGGCGGTGTCGAACACATGGGTCACCACCCCATGGGCTTCGGTGCCGACCCGAACCCGCGCTTTCTCTCCGAGAAGCTGGTGAGCGTCGAGGCGCTCAACATGGGCAACACCGCCGAGAAGATCCACGATCGCTTTCCGAAGCTCACCAAGGAGCGGGCCGACCGTTACGCACTCGGCAGCCAGCGCAAAGCCGCTGCCGCCTACGACAACAACAAGCTGCAGCCCGACCTGGTGCCCGTTGCCATCAAGAGCGAAGCCGGATGGGGACTCGCCACGCGTGACGAGGCACTTCGCCCCGAGACCACAATGGAGGGACTCGCCGCCCTGAAGACGCCGTTCCGTCCACACGGACGGGTGACGGCGGGTAACTCGTCTGGCCTCAACGACGGTGCGACCGCGAGCCTGATCGCCAGCGAGGATGCCGCGAAGGAGTTTGGGCTCAAGCCCAAAATGCGCCTGGTGAGCTTCGCCTTCGCGGGTGTTGAGCCGGAGATCATGGGCATTGGCCCAATCCCGTCAACCGAGAAGGCACTGCGCAAGGCGGGCCTGACGATCGATGACATCGGCCTGTTTGAACTCAATGAGGCCTTCGCCGTGCAGGTTCTGTCGCTGCTCGATCACTTCGGTATCGACGACGAGGACCCACGCGTCAACCAGTGGGGTGGCGCGATCGCGATCGGTCATCCGCTCGCCTCATCCGGTGTTCGCCTGATGATCCAGTTGGCGGCACAGTTCGCAGAGCACCCCGAGGTTCGTTACGGCCTGACCGCGATGTGCATCGGACTCGGCCAGGGCGGCAGTGTTATCTGGGAAAATCCGAACTTCAAAGGGAACAAATAGATGACGACTGCGGCTGATTTTTCCGAACTCGCCTCCCTCGACCCTGACGAGGTCGTCACACACTCCTTCGTGCGAGACATTCCGCTTTCCGGCGGCAAGACGCTCGCCCTGATCACTCTCGACAACGGGCGGGACCACACTCGACCAAATACGCTCGGGCCCGCAACCCTGCTCGAGCTCGGCGCAGTGCTCGACACGCTTAAGGCACGCGCGGCAAAGAAAGAGATCCACGCTGTCGCGACGATCGGCAAGCAGTTCATTTTCGCGGCAGGCGCGGACCTCTCCAAGGTCAGTGAGATACCGAGTCGCGCGGTTGGCAAGCAGATGGCCGAGCTTGGGCACTGGGTCCTCGGCAAGCAGAGCGACGTGGGCGTTCCGTCATTTGTCTTCTACAACGGTCTCGCCCTCGGCGGCGGAGTTGAGATCGGCCTCAATGCCGACTACCGCACGGTCGACAGTTCGGTTCCCGCCTTCGCTCTTCCCGAGGTATTCCTGGGTCTTATCCCAGGCTGGGGCGGCGCTTGGCTGCTGCCGAACCTGATCGGCATTGAGAACGCTCTGAATGTCGTCATCTCGAACCCGCTCAAGAACAACACCATGCTGAAGGGTCAGGAGGTGTTCGACCTCGGAATCGCGGACGCCATCTTCGGTCCGGCGAATTTCCTCGAGGACTCGATCAAGTGGGCTGACGGAGTGGTCTCGGGCAAGATCAAGGTCAAGCGACCCAATGAGCCCGGCAAGATCGAGCGCGCGGTTAAGTGGGACATCGCGATCGGCATCGCGCAGAAGATGCTCGAAAGCCGTATCGGCACGATCGCAAAGTCCCCCTACAGGGCACTCGAGTTGCTCAAAGCCGCGAAGAACACAAACAAGAAAGCGGGGTTCGCCGCCGAGGATGATGCGCTCGCCGACCTCGTCTCGGGCGACCAGTTCCAAGCCAGTATCTACGCGTTCAACCTCGTGCAGCGTCGGGCAAAGCGTCCGGCAGGCGCTCCAGACAAAGAGCTGGCTAAGAAGGTCACCAAAGTCGGCGTTATTGGCGCGGGCCTCATGGCCTCGCAGTTTGCGCTCCTGTTTGTTCGCCGCCTCAAGGTTCCGGTTGTCATTACCGATCTTGACCAGGAGCGCGTTGACAAGGGTGTCGAGTACATCCACGCCGAGATCCACAAGCTGCTCGACAAGGGCAAGATCACCTCAGACGATTCGAACCGGCTGAAGGCGCTCGTGTCGGGAACAACCAACAAAGCGGACTTCGCCGAGTGCGACTGGGTCATCGAAGCAGTCTTCGAGGAGCTCGGCGTCAAGCAGGATGTCTTCGCCGACGTCGAGAAGTACATCTCAGCCGAGGCGGTTCTCGCAACGAACACGTCTTCGCTATCGGTCGAACAGATCGGCGCGAAGCTCGCTCATCCTGAACGCCTGGTCGGGTTCCACTTCTTCAACCCCGTCGCGGTAATGCCGCTCATCGAGGTCGTGAAGACGCCCCACACCGATGAGGCGACGCTCTCGACCGCAATGGTGACGGCAGCGAAGCTCTATAAGAATGCGGTCATAACGACTGATACCCCCGGATTTGTTGTCAATCGCATCCTGGCCAAGGTTCTCGGCGAGGCAATGCACGCTGTCGACACTGGCACACCTTTCGAGGTCGTGGACGGTTCGGTCAAGCCGTTCGGGCTGCCCATGACACCGTTCCAGTTACTCGAGCTAGTTGGCCTGAAGGTTGGTGCGCACGTGTTGGACACGCATCACGCGGCGTTCCCCGACCGGTTCTTCGAGAGCCAGAACCTGCACAAGCTGGCCGAGCTCGGCCACATCTTCGAGCGCGACTCGAAGGGCAAAATTAAGGGTTACGACCCGAAGGCAGTCGCCATCGTCGCAGGCGGCACAACGCCCATGACGGGCGAGGAACTGCGCAGGCGCATCGAGGACGGCCTAGCCGACGAGGTGCACCGGATGTTGGAGAGCAAGGTCGTCTCGGCCGCCGAAGATATCGACCTCTGTCTCATCCTGGGTGCCGGCTATCCGTTCCAAATGGGCGGGCTCACGCCGTACCTCGACCGGGTCGGAGCGTCGGAGCGCGTCTTCAAAGACACGTTCCACCACCCTGTCATCCGAGG
>JADGOT010000052.1 GCA_017882805.1 Glaciihabitans sp.
GATAAACTTGGGCCTCGCACGCTGCCCGCGGATGGCAGCGACAGACGCCAGCAGCGCATACTAAAAACCAAAGGACCGACTTCGTGGCCAAGCCGATCGTGCTCATCGCCGAAGAACTTTCACCCGCGACCGTCGAGGCACTTGGCCCCGACTTTGACGTGCGTTCTATTGACGGTACGGACCGCGCCACGCTGCTTGCGTCTCTTCCCGAGGCAAGCGCGATTCTCATCCGCTCAGCGACGCAGGTGGATCAGGAAGCAATCAGCGCGGCACCGAACCTCAAGGTCATTGCCCGCGCGGGTGTGGGTCTCGACAACGTCGACGTGAAGGCAGCGACGACCGCCGGCGTCATGGTCGTCAACGCGCCAACCTCGAACATCGTCTCCGCCGCTGAACTCACGGTCGGCCACATCCTGAGCCTCGCGCGCTTCTTGCCCGCCGCCCACGAGAGCCTTGCGGCCGGCACTTGGAAGCGTTCGAAGTTCACCGGCGTCGAGCTCTTCGAGAAGACCATCGGCATCATCGGACTCGGCCGGATCGGCGCACTGATCACGGTTCGCCTGCAGGCGTTCGGGATGAACGTGGTCGCGTACGACCCCTACGTCACCGCGACCCGCGCCCAGCAGCTCGGAGTCACCCTGCTTCCCCTGGACGAACTGCTGAAGACGTCCGACTTCATTACGATTCACATGCCAAAGACGCCCGAGACAACGGGCATGATTTCGACCGACCAACTCGCTCTCATGAAGCCAACCGCGTTCATCGTGAACGTCGCGCGCGGGGGGCTCATTGACGAAGATGCGCTTTTTGCGGCGCTCAAATCGAAACGTATCGCGGGTGCCGGTCTCGATGTTTTCGTGCACGAGCCGCCGACCGATTCGCCGCTGCTCGGCCTCGACAACATCGTCCTCACGCCTCACCTCGGCGCGTCGACCGATGAGGCCCAGGAAAAGGCTGGTGTCTCGGTCGCGCGGTCGGTGCGGCTTGCGCTCGACGGCGAACTGGTTCCCGACGCCGTCAACGTCGCGGGCGGCGTCATTGACTCGACAGTTCGTCCGGGCATCCCGCTCATCGAGAAGCTGGGCCAGGTCTTTGCTGGTCTCGCCGGCAGCCCGCTCACGAGTGTTGACGTCGAGATTCGGGGCGAGATCGTCGAGTTTGACGTCAGCGTGCTCAAGCTGGCGGCACTCAAGGGCATCTTCAGCAACATCGTGAGCGAATCGGTGAGCTATGTGAACGCGCCCCTTCTGGCGGAGCAGCGCGGGATGACCGTGCGCCTCGTCACCGACCCGGTCAGCGAGGAGTATCGCAACCTCCTGACGATCCGTGGATCGCTTAGCGATGGCTCGCAGATCTCGGTCTCCGGCACGCTCGTCGGCACCAAACAAACCGAGAAGCTCGTTGAGATCAACGGGTACGACGTCGAGGTCCCGCTCGCGCAGCACCTGATTGTCATGATCTACACGGACCGCCCAGGAATCGTCGCAATCTACGGCAAGGCGTTCGGCGAGGCATCCATCAACATCGCGGGCATGCAGGTCGCTCGTACGAAGGCGGGCGGGCAGGCACTCAGCGTGCTGACCGTCGACTCGCCCGTGCCCGAAGCCATGCTCGAGAAGCTGCGCAAAGCGATTGACGCATCCCTCCTGCGCGAGATCGACATCGTTCAGTAATTTTCTTAGCGACTGTCGAAAAGGACGAGTACCGTTCGTCGCGAGAGTGAATCAACCACTCGCGCGCCGGCTTTGCTGGGCCGCGCCCAAGCTAGGAGCGAACAATGGCTGAGGAATACATCGTCCTGATCGTCGAAGAACCGTGGGATCCGTCTCAGGTCACCGAAGAGCAGTGGACCGCCGCGATGCAGGCTCATGGCGCGTTTGCCAAAGCCGTCGAGGCAGCGGGCGCGCAGATTTTAGGCGGGGATGCACTGCAACCGCCATCGACTGCCGTGCGCATTACGCCCGCTCGCAACGGGGGCGCCGCAGTGTTCACCGACGGCCCGTTCGGCGAATCCAAGGAGATCGTCTCCGGCTACTACAAGCTCGGCGTGAAGGATGCGGCTCAGGCTCGCGAACTCGCGGCACTCTGCCCAACCGGCGGGTGGATCGAGTTGTATCCCGTGATGGATACGGGAGCGATGCAGTAAAACTGTCTGCGTGGCCACTCCAGAGCTCGACGAGGCGTTTAGGCAGGAGTGGCCGCGCATACTCGCCGCGGTAATCCGCTTCACTGGCAGTCTTGAGCTGGCCGAGGATGCCGTGCAGGAGGCGTTCGCGCGCGCCGCAGCGTCGCGTGAACGGGAGTTGCTGATCAACCCGGCGGCGTGGGTAACCACCGTCGCGAAGCGCATTGCCATCGACATTGTCAGACGCGACGCACGTCTCCGCGAGCGGCTCCCGTTGCTGGTCAACGAGGAACCGGCTCTGGCCGAGCAGTCGCCGGGCGGCGACGACCGGCTGGGTCTGTTGTTCGTGACCTGCACCCCCGATCTCGCTCCGGAGACCCGCCTGGCGTTGGCGCTCCGATTTGTGTGCGGCGTTCGGACCGAGCACATTGCCGACGCAATGCTCGTGACCCATACGGCGCTGAGCGCGCGATTGACGCGGGCGAAGCGTCAGATCGAGCGTGAGGGCATCCGCTTCGCGCCACTCGAGGAGCTCTCTCTCGAAAACCGGCTTACCGATGTGCTGGGCACGGTCCACCTGCTGTACACGATCGGCCACACGTCGCTCGAGGGCGAACAGCTCGACTCGACATCGATCACCACGACAGCCATTGAGCTTGCTCGCGGACTTCGCTTGATACTGCCCGACGACCGCGAGACCGCAGGTCTGCTTGCTCTACTGCTGCTCACGGATGCCCGCTCGCGTGGTCGGGTCGATACCAGCGGAGAACTCGTCACACTCGAGCATGCGGATCGTCGCGCCTGGAACCTGCGAGAGATCAGCGAGGGTCTGGATCTCGCCGCGATCGCACTTCCCGGCGGGGGTCAGTTTGCGCTCGAGGCGGGAATTGCGGGACTTCACTCCCAGGCGATGGAATGGCGACTCACCGACTGGCCGTCGATCTGCGCGCTCTACGACCGACTCATCGAGCGTTGGCCGTCACCATCCGCGATAGTTGCGCGGATTGTCGCTCGCAGCTTCCTGCCCGGGGGCGAGGTGGGTTCGCTGGCCGAGCTGGATGCGCTCGAAAGCGAACTCGGGGGAGCAGCTGCCCGCACCGCGATCGCGGCTCGGGCGGACATCCTGCGTCGTCTCGGACGAACGCGGGATGCCCGCGAAGCATACGTGCGAGTGCGGTCACACGAGCGCAACGGCCCGGTGCGTGACTACTTCGGTCGCCGCATTGACGAACTGGATGTTTAGTTAGACGGTCGGGTCGTTCGGGGTGACCGCGGTGCGACGCTGGTCGACCGCGCGGCCATCGGCGTCCACGCCCGAGGTGACAGTCGTGATCGACTGACGCTTCCGCAGCATAAACACGAGGCCGATAATGAACACCACGACGCC
>JADGOT010000324.1 GCA_017882805.1 Glaciihabitans sp.
ATGCCGCCGCGGATGCGCATGCTGGCGTAGCGCGCGAACGGAACTCCGCGCTCGGCGTCGAAGCTGCGGGCAGCTTGGGCGAGGGCCATCATGCCGGCCGACGCGAGGTCGTCACGGCTTACGTGCCCGGGGAGCCTGCTTGCCGCTTCCGCGACCAGGTATCCGACGAGGGGGAGGTGCTCCCGGACGAGTTCGTCGTCTGAAGCGCGCGCGACCTGAGAACTCGCATGGGTGATTTCAACGGTCCGGATGCCTGCCATAGCTACTTCATCGCCGCGCGACGGGGGTTGCCTTGACTCCAAATGGTCTACAGGCCCCAAAAACGGTCACGAGTGACTAGTCCGGCACCAGCGGACGGCCCCCACCTACCTGACCCATTCGCGATAGAGAGTCATGTTCGTGGTAGGAAAAGGACCCGAAATCGGTCTCAAAAGACACGGTCGGACGACTCAGGCCGCCCGCGGAGTTGCCGATGGTGTGCCGATGGCCGAGCCGACGGGAGGATTCGTGGCCGATTTCGCACAGCTTTCCGACCTCCTCTGGCGCGAGCGCGAACTCCTCGACCTGCTCGTGTTCAAACTCGAATCCGAACGGTTGTTGCTCGAGTCGGGTGACGTGCGATGGCTTGCGCGCTCGACGCGCGAGGTCGACCTGGTGTTGGAACAGCTCGGCCTGACCGAAGTCACCCGCGCGCTCGAAGTCGACGCCGTGGCCAAGCAGCTTGGATTGCCGCCGAATGCCGGCCTCGCGGAACTCGCTGACGCGGCGCTGTCGCCGTGGGGCGAGCTCTTTCACGCCCACCGAGCGGCGTTCCGCACCCTGATTGCGGAGATCACCAACCTCGCTGAGGCCAACCGGATCGCACTGACCGACGCGTGCGCATCGAGCGAGCGGGTTCTTCAGGAGGTTGCAGCGTGGACGCCATAGATGTCGACACCGAACACGCGAAGCTGCTGACGTACGAGCTGTGCCTCCTGTTCGCGGTGGCTCGCCGCGATGCGATCGCACTACTCCGTGACGGGTTGGCGCAGGTCGTCGAGGGACCCGTAGCGGCCGACGAGTCGCGCGGTGACAGAGACTCCGTACGTGAGCTGCTGCTCAGCCAAGCAAACTACGAGGTGGCGGTCAGCGCGCTCGCCGTGCCGGTGCAGCGGTCGCTCCGCGACTTCGTCAGCCGCTAGACGCGATCGGCCACGGCGTGTGGCACGAGCAGCCCGCGCAGCCGGCCATCAGACGCGACGGCTTAGTTTCGCCGGTATCCGCCCGCACGATCGCGCAGTCGCAGTCGGGGCAGGTTTCCACGTACATGATGTGCATGGTTGCCTATCGGCATTTCGGACCGGCCAGCTGAGGCCCCGGCGCTACGGATTCAGGCGGTTCAAACAAATTCAGGGCCGTCCTAACCGCCTCAGATGATCCGAACTGGTCATGCCGGGCGGATTTGTCGGCAGCTACCGTGGCACCATGACCGATTCGGACGGGGAGCGCACCGGGGTCGACCTGCGCGTGCAAGATCCGGCCTTCCTCGAGGAAATCGACCTCTACAGCGAATTGATCATTGTCGCCGCGGCCAGCCCCGATGTATTGACGACCGACGCAATCGACCAGGCGCTCGGCCTGCGATCGGCTCGGGCCAGCTAGTTAGCCGTGCCGGAACAGCACGTCGGTGTCCCACCTGCTGAAGCCGAGTGACTCGTACAAGGCGATCGCACCGCGATTCGACTCCTCGACGTACAGCATCACCTGTTGAAGCCCGAGCCCGCGCAAGTACCGCAACCCGACGAGCGTGAGCTCCCGACCGAGTCCGAACCCTTGCGCAGACGGATCGACGCCTACGACGTAGACCTCGCCCATCGGCTCATGGCCATGCGCAGCGGTGTGGGCGTGCGGTTCGGAGTCGCCGTGGGAATGCACGAGTTGTTTGTCGTGCGAGTGGTGGCTTAGACCTCCGTGCACTTTCGTCCAGTGAAATCCGATGAGCTGACCCTCCCGCTCGGCGAGAAAGAATCCGGCCGGGTCGAACCATTGCTCGGCCATCCGCTGATGGAGGTCGTGGAGACTCCACCGCCCCTGTTCGGGATGTTCGGCGAACGCGCGCGCGTTCAGGGCTAGCCAGGCCTCGTCGTCCGCGCCCGGATGGAAGGTTCGCACGGTCACGCCCTGCGGCGCGGAGCTCGCCGGGAGCGCGGCGAACAACGAGCGGCGCAGCTGTAGCAGCACTCGGATGCGTCGAAAACCGAGGTGCTCGGCCATCAGCGAGGCCTCGGTGAGCCCACCGTGCGCCCAGAGCCGAAGCCGGTCGTCGGTCTGCTCAAGAGCCGCAGCGACCAGCGATCGGCCGAAACCTTGGCGTCGCAACGCAGGGGCGACCACCATCTCGGCGCTCGGGCCGTCGATCGGGTCGGTCACATCGAGATGCGCGTACGCGGCAAGGGTGTGCCCGGTCTCGCGCCACATCAGCAGGTTGCGGGCAGACTCATCGCCGCCATACCGCAGGTGCAGCATCACGTGTTCTGACAGGGGCCGGACGCCGTCGGCGGTGGTGGCATCGTTGACGAGCGCGGTCACTGCCGCGATCTGGTCTGCGGTGAGTCGTCCGACGGATTCAACGCGGCCGGGCGGGGTGGGCTCCACGCGGATGACCCTAGCGAGCGCGCTTATTGCAGGTGGATGGCCACACGTTCGGCGTCAGACTCGTCGTCGGCTGTTCCGTCGCCGATCGACTCGGCAGCGTGCCCCGTGGCGTGTGCGGTGCCCGATGCCCGCTCGACTTGCGGCAACACGAACTTGTAGCCAACGTTGCGCACGGTGCCGATCAAGCCCTCATGCTCGGTGCCGAGCTTTGCCCGTAGCCGTCGCACGTGCACGTCGACAGTGCGGGTGCCGCCGAAGTAGTCGTAGCCCCACACCTCTTGCAGCAGCTGGGCGCGGGTGAAGACCCGGCCAGGGTGCTGGGCGAGGTACTTGAGGAGCTCGAACTCCTTGAACGTGAGATCGAGCGACCGGCCGCGAAGTCGGGCCGCGTAGGTCGCCTCGTCGATCGTCAGCTCGCCGGAGCGGATGACCTCGTCGTCGTCGTCGCTGTTGCGCGATGCGAGCTCGAGGCGACCTGATGCGAGCCGGAGGCGGGCCTCGACCTCGGCTGGCCCGGTGGTGTCAAGAAAGACGTCGTCGATGCCCCACTCGGCCGTGACGACGGACAAACCGCCTTCGGTCACGACGAGGAAGAGCGGGCACGACAACCCGGTGGTGCGCAGCAGCTGGCAGAGCGATCGGGCGTGCGCCAGGTCGCGACGCCCGTCGACCAGGACAGCGTCGGCGGGCGGCGCGTCGAGCAGGGCCGACACCTCGGCCGGCGCGACGCGTACCCGATGCAGCAGTAGGCCGAGCGCAGGCAGTACCTCAGAGGAGGGTTGGAGGGCATTGGTCAGGAGCAGCAGGGTGCTCATCGAGGCCGCCCTTCCTGAATCTGCGGGTGATCCGGAACCATCCGATCAGACCCCAGGATAGGAGAACGACTGTTTCCAGCGG
>JADGOT010000325.1 GCA_017882805.1 Glaciihabitans sp.
CCGAAGGGCTGCATGCTCAGTCACGGCAACGTGGTCGCCAATGCCTACAACTGCATGCAGAACGATGGCTTCGAGAAGGTCTTCAACGAGAACCACTCGACCCTGCTGTTCCTCCCGCTCGCGCACAGCTACGCCCAGGTCATCCAGTACGGGGCGCTCCACTCACGCACGGTGCTCGGGCTGGTGGACATGGAGAACGCGATCGCCGAACTGCCCGTGTTCAAGCCGACGGCGGTGCTGTCGGTACCGCGGCTGTGGGAGAAGGCGTTCAACGGTGCGGAGCACAAAGCTGCGGCAGAGGGCCACGCCAAGATCTTCGCCGCTGCCGAGAAGACGGCGATCAAGTACAGCCAGGCGCTCGACACGGGTGGTGCCGGCATCCTCCTGCGTGTCAAGCATGCCGTCTTCGACCGCCTCGTCTACAAGAAGGTGCGCGCGGCGCTCGGCGGCCGCGTCGAGTACGCGTGGAGCGCCGCCGCGCCACTCGGGCCTCGGCTGGGTCACTTCTTCCGAGGTGCAGGCATCAACGTCCTCGAGGCCTACGGCCTCACCGAGACCAGCCCGGCGACGAACTCCAACACGCCCGACGCTCAGAAGATCGGCACGGTGGGTCGACCGATCCCGGGATGCACGATCCGGATCGCGGCTGACGGCGAGGTGCTCGTCAAAGGGCACGTGGTGTTCCAGGGCTACTGGAACAACGAGACCGCCACCAACGAGATGATCGACGAGGACGGTTGGCTTCACACCGGTGACATCGGCGCGCTCGACGAGGAGGGATTCCTCGCGATCACGGGCCGCAAGAAGGACCTCATCATCACCTCCGCGGGCAAGAACGTCGCGCCGGCGGTGCTCGAGGATCGACTGCGCGGAAACTGGCTCATCAGCCAGAGCCTGGTCGTCGGCGACAACCAGCCCTACATCGCGGCACTCGTCACCCTCGACCCCGAATCGTTCGAGCAGTGGAAGGACGACCACCACAAGCCAAAGGACTGCACAGTGGCCGACCTGACTGACGACCCCGATCTGGTCAGCGACGTCCAGTCAGCCGTCGATGAGGCGAACAAGGCGGTCTCGCGGCCGGAATCGATCCGCAAGTTCCGAATCCTGGCAAACGACTTCACCGAGCTCGGCGGCCAATTGACACCGACCCTGAAGATCCGCCGGTTCGCCGTCCTGCAGGAATACGCCGAGGAGGTCGATGCCCTCTACAGCACCTGACGGGGTTGGCGGGTCGATCGCCCCTTCGTCACGCTCCTGACAAAGTCGATACAGCAGTCGGGTGTCCAAAGGCACAGGACAAGATGCCGCTTGATACAGCGAGTTCGCGTCAAAGTGAACAGGACAAACTTGTGCCGACAGCAGCGATTCGCTCAGTATTCGAGATCGATCCGCCTGGGCTTGCCTCGACGAGTGATCACGTAGATGAATGGGCCGTCAGCGTCGGCTAAGCGTTCGATCTCGCGCCATCGGGACATGAACACTTCGAGCTGACCCCAAGCGTCCCGCGAGTCGTCGCTCGCCATGTTGATCATCTTCGCACCGTTGTTGCGCACGGCGTTGATCTCGCCGAGGCGCTGCTGGATGTGCCGGTCACGCGTGACGATCAGCCAGCCCTCCGCGGCAACGCGAGGGATCCATGACGGGTCCTTGGCTGCAGGCGAGGTGATCATGCACGGTGGGCGCTCGCGGCGCCTGATTACCGCTCCCGGTCCCCGGGATAGGTGAAGTCGCTCCGGATCGCGCAGAGGATCTTAGCCAGACCGAGCAAGTCAGCGTCGACGTAGAAGCGGACTTGAGCCGGGCGGACCATTAGGCCGCTTGCTCGGCCAACTCGTATGACAGTGCCCAGCGCACTTGTTGCTCGGTCAGGTCGAACATCTCTGCGAGTTCCTCGACGCCGGAGTCAGCTTGCTCGGCGAGGATCTCGGTGCTCACGCCGCCGACGGACGGTCGGCCGAAGCGGACGTCGGGGTCGACGATGACGAGCGAGTCGAGATCCGAATCCGGACGCCATGCGCTTGCGATGTCGTCGCTCCACACGACCCGGTCCACGAACGCTTGGGCCGGAGGCAACAGCAGCAGCTGGTCACCGGCTGGTGCGACGAGCGCCCACTCGGAGGGGAGCCCGGCATCGGTCTGTGCTTGGTGTAAGAGCTGGCGCCCAGTCGCGAACGGTTTGTAGTGGGCGAGGGGGTATGGAACGCCAGTTCGCTGACGCATCGCGTCGATGAAGTTCCGCACGTCGACCATCGCCACGTTGTGCGCTCGGCGGTACTGGCGCAGCAAGCCTGCCTCGATGAACTCCGCCCAGGTGACGCTGCGGGACCCGGTCGCCTCGTCGCGGATCACAGGTTTGTAGATTTTGCCGCGCCGCTCGCCGCCCTCGAGCCAGTAGTGCAGTGTGCCCGGCGCGAGCCGAAGGAGCCGCGCAGCGCCGGCTTCGGTGTACATCTCGCGATCAAGAACGGTGGTCGTCACTGGCATAGCTTGGCACCTCCTTCGTCTCGCAGGCGCAACGAGTCGACGCAGCGATTGTCGCGCGCAGCACCGACAATCCGACGGCTTCAATCGTCGATGTCTGATGTGAGGCTAGCGCTTGCGGACTGCTTGCGGACTAAACTCGCTTTACACCGCTAACTTAGTAGAGAAGAAAGTGCTACTCCCCAGCAAATACGGGAGTCCGTTGGTGCGCCCGGCAGTGTCCTGGCTCATGACATAGGCGACAGGTGTC
>JADGOT010000326.1 GCA_017882805.1 Glaciihabitans sp.
CAAACAGGCCCGTCGGGCCGAGAACGATATGGTCGATCTTCTCGTCGGGTCCGGCAGCGGTCGCGACGTCATGCCACAGGGTGAACGCGATTCCCAATTGGCCAAGTTCGCGCGCACTCGCCTCCTCGGCGAGGGCATCGGCCAGAATATGCCGAATGTCGCGGGGCGCCGAACGCACGAGAACCGGGTCGTAGGGATTGTCGAGCGTCGTCCCTCTGCCCGCCCATTCCCGAATCAGTGTCAGGTAGCGCTCGCGTCGCCATCCGCCCGGATGCCCGTAGGAACGCGCCGTCGGGCGGGTATCCCTGCGAGGTTGTGCAGGACGTGCCTCGAAGGTCTCCCGTGGTACGGATCTGCCGCTGTCGTAGTCGGCGCGGGCTGCCGGAGTGCCCACCTTCTCCCAGGCCACCTGGACGGCTGTGAACTCTTGCGCGATGCCACCGGTGTCTGGATGCGTCTGCCGAAGGCGACGTCGATAGGCACGACGAAGCTCGTCCTGACTCGCCTTCGCCGAAACGCCGAGCACCTCGTAGGCGTCGGAAGCGATCGGACTTTCCTGCACCCGGTCGAGGATACTGGCTGCGAGCTATGCGGCGCCTGTGCTCGCCTATCGCTGCCGACCTATTTGTGCGCCCCGTTTGTCACGGCGTCGAGGACGACCGTTTGCTCGAGGCCAAGGAACCCGCCAATTCGCTCGGCCGATGCATCGAGTTCGTCCCTCTGCGATCGAGTCAGCGGCGACCCCGCCTCGACGACGATCGTCAGGAGTGAACCCGATCGCCCGGTGCCCCACACTCCAGCCACGATCCCGTCGACGAGGAGCACGGGATGAACCCCTGCCTGTCCTCGGCCCAGCGCACGGGTTGCCATCGAACCGGGAAAGAGGAGTTCTCGTGGGAAGCTCCCAATTACGTATGGATCGAAATGCGGAAGCAACGTGACACCGAGTTCGAGTCCCGCTGGAAACGACGCATCCCCCACTAGGACGAACGAGGGCACGCCGTTCATTATCACGGACTCAGTTTCGGTTGCGTACAGCGCAAACTGCTGCGCCGCCCAGGTCTTGCCAGAGCCAAGCCAGCGGCTGTAGTGCGCCGGAGTCGCTGGCCCGTAAGTAGAAAGATAGCGACGGAGCAGCCAGCGGAGCGCCACGGCGGTGTCCGGTTCCACTGGTACGCCCGGGTTCACGTAGGTAACGCGCGTACCGCGACTGTCCCCGAAAGCAAGGATCCCGCGGTGGGCTGCGATCGAGATCGCTTGCCGCCAGCGCGGCCACCATCCGCCGAAGGCAGGCACGAGGGGCTCGGCCGCCCACGCCCCAAGCCGGGCGACGACGGCATCCCCGAGTTCGTCGCCATCGAGGGGCCCGGAAGCCAGCGAATCGGCGATCGCCTCAAGTGTCGCTTCGAGTTGGTCGGCATCCAGACGCACGCCCTCGGAGAGTGACGAACCATAGGGCACGGCGCCGAGCGCACCACACCAGAGCGGGAGCTCGTCGCGCGGCAACACGTGCACCGTGCCACGCGGACCATAGGTCTTGACAAGTGAGCCGCCCGGGCCGAGCGCGGCTCTGACATCGCCTGGTGTTGCTCCCGCGACTCGAACGCCGATTGACAATTCTGCGGCGGACATCATCTGTGCGTGGGCGCCACCCATGGCGGACACTGCTGTCTCGATGCTCACCATAGGGGTCGCGAGACCCTGTCGCTGCATGCGACGGGCGACGATGGCAGACCAGGCAAGTTCCACGAGAGTCAGGCTAGGGCCGTCCGCAGACACCGGCCAGCCGCGGAATCCGCTACATCAGGCTGACGTTGCCCGATCCCGCCGCGACGATTCCGACGCATACGACCCCAATAATCGCGATCGCGATCATGAGGACCGCGAGCCAGCCCAACATCCCCTTGCCCGGCTTCAGATTGAATCGCACCACGACCATGGTCGCGTAGAGCGCCACGATCGAGCAAATGCCGAACAGCGCAACGCCAACAGGCTTTTGGGACAGCAGAGGCACCTGAACCGCAACCGCGATGAGCGCTAGGAGACCGCCGAGGATGAGCCAGCTCTTGCCGCTGGACGTCGTGAGGGATGGCTGGTCGCGCACACGCGTAGAGGTGGCGATCGGCTCGTCCGGCTGGGGCTTTACCATGCCGCCAACGCTACGCCTGGTGTCGCTCGCGCTCGGCGTTGCGCTCCTTGACCCGACGTTGCTCCTCGCGCACGGCGGCCTGGGTCGCACGTTCGCGCACCAGCCATTCGGGAGGTTCGACGAGAAGCTCTTTGATCTCTTGGGTCGTCAGTGCTTCAGTGACGCCAGCGCGGGCGAGTCCGGATGCGGAGACTCCCAGCTTGCCGGCGACGATGAGTCTGGGATGCGGCCCGTGTAGACGAAGCTCGGTGAGCCACTCAGGCGGTGACGTGAGCAGTTCGTTCAACTGCTCGCGGGTGATCGCCGTGGTCTGGTATTCCAACGGCATCGCGGGAAGGTAAACGCCCAGTTTCTGGGCGACGGTGGCGGGCTTCAGCGTTTGGGGCGACTTCGTGGGACTCACCCAGACAGCGTAGCCTGAGCCTCGTGACCCTAGCCCCGCCCGCGTTGCGCATCGCGTTCGCACCAGGTGTCACGGTCGGCAAATGGACGCGTCGCTGGCAGGAGCGGCATCCTGAACTGCCACTCGAGGTCTTCCCCGCTGAGGAAGGCGAGGGCGTTGTGGTGCTCGCCGACGGCAGGGCGACGCTGAGCTTCGTTCGGCTGCCCGTCGACCGGGAGGGGCTGAGCGTAATCCGGCTGTACGGAGAAATCGCCGTGCTGGTAGTGCCACGCGACTCTGACCTGGCCGGGCTCGAATCGCTACCGGAGGCGCGTGTCGCCGAACTCTTGAAGGTCGCGACCTATTCGCCCGAGCGACCGGTAAAGGATGCGGTCGCTCTTGTTGCCGCGGGCGTCGGCTTCCTGCGGCTGCCGCACTCGCTGGCTCGGTTGCACGCGCGTAAAGATGTGGTGGCCATCCCGATCGAGGGCGCGGACGAGACCGACATCGCGATCTGCTGGCGACAGGACGAGACGACGGAACTCGTCGAAGAGTTCGTCGGCATCGTGCGCGGACGCACCGAGGCCAGTTCCCGGGCAAACCCGACTCCCCCGACCCCGAAGGTGCGACCGGCGAAGGTGGCCAAGAAGCGCGCCGCCAAGACACCGCAGAAGCCTCCGCGTCGCACCGGCGGCAAGACGAAGAAGCGCGGCAGCCGCTAGATATCCATCGCAAGGCTGAGGCGTTTGGACGTGTGCTTCCGTTAGCGTTCCCGTATGAAGCCGGTCGCTGTTGGTCGCGCGCGGGCTGCCATTGCGATCGCGGCGGTTGGCTTTGTCTACATCGGGTACCTGTTCGTGCTCGCCTGCAACGTTCTGGTTCAGGGCATCCCGAACGAAGGTGACTACTACGCTGGTCGGCTTTCGCTCGAGGTTCGGCTTCTTTCATTCGCAAGCATCTGGGGATTCGTGCCACTCGCCGTTTTCTTCGTTCTGATTGTTGTCCTCGCTCGAACCTCCCATGATCCCGAGAGAAGTCGGCTGGCGTACATATTCCTGGTGGTCGGGTTTCCCTGCGCTGCTGTCGCGTATTTTGTCTGGTACCGACTGGGCTGGTAACACTAGTTCGAACTCAGGAAGAGCAGCTCGGGA
>JADGOT010000327.1 GCA_017882805.1 Glaciihabitans sp.
CGAGCTCGCGCGTGGCGGGGAGCCGCCGCGGCCCACGGCTCTGGACGCGTTCCGGCTCGCGCGGCGGAAGTTCTTGGCCGCGGAGCGCGTCGAGATGAGTGCGCTCGCCGATGAGCTCGGCGTCAACCGCGCCACGCTCTACCGCTGGGTCGGATCGCGCGATCAGCTCCTGGTCGAGATCATCTGGTCGCTGGGCGAGCGCACTCTCGGGAACATCGACGACGACGTAGGGACCAAAGGCGCCGAGCGCATCGTCCAGGTCATCACGCGCTTTCTCGAGGCGGTCATCTCGAACGCCGGGATGCAGCGCTGGCTTGCCGAGGAGGGCGAGTATGCGATGCGACTGCTCACGCGTCATGACCCTGGCTTCCAGCCACGGCTGATCGGCGCGGTCCAGGAGCTGCTAGGGCAGGAGGCCGACGCTGGCCGCCTAGATCTACCGGTCGACCTGCCCGAGGTCGCATACGTGATCGTGCGGCTGATCGAGTCCTACACTTATCTCGATCTCATTACGGGCGAGCGGCCCGAGGCCCGACGCGCCGAGCCGATCCTGCGCATGCTGCTTCGCTAGCTGTCAAGGGCGGCGGTGCGCTCGCTGTTGTCGCGGTAGATCGCGCCGTATGCCCAGCCGCCTAGCAGCGTGCGGATGAACCTCTCCGCCTTGCCATCGGTTTGGGGGCGGTAGGGATGTGTGCGCAGCATGGCGGATCCCAAGGGCTCGTCAGGCGATCGCGTGGACGAGCGAGCAATACCACGAGAACGCCGTGGAGCGCTCAGGCATCTTCAGAATGGCGAGACCCAGACTCGAACGAGGGCACCTCGACCGCGATCGCGAGCTTCGGCTGGCCGGCTCCTTCGCGCTTTGATTCATACATGGCGTTGTCGGCTTGGGCGACGATGGCGTCGGCGTCGGCGCCTTCGCCACTGGACCAAGCCACTCCGATGCTGACCCGCACCACGATGCTGCCCTTCGCCACACAGACCTCCTCGCGCTGGGCTTGGGCCAGGCGCTCGGCGAGCTTCATTGCTTGGTCGGGGCCGCCTATATCCGGGCACACGGCAAGGAACTCGTCGCCACCGATGCGACCGACCATATCCCCATCTCGTACGACACTCTGCAGCCGCTGCGCGACGATGCTCAACAATTCGTCACCGGCAGCGTGGCCGTGCTGGTCATTGGTCGTCTTGAAGCAATCCAAGTCAACAAACACTACGGCGCGTTCGGCTTGGCGTTGGCCACTCGCGATATTCGCCTCGAGAGCGCGCATGATGGACGCGCGGTTGTAGCAACCGGTGAGCTCATCAAACGTCGCCCGCCTCTTGAGCTCCTCGCGCATGCGCGCACTGTCGGTTATGTCCGCCACGCAGGCGATGGCTCCGTTGATCGTCCCGTCGTCCTGGCTGAGAGCGCGCAAGCTTATGGCGCAGAAGCGCAACTCGGGGCTGGGTGGCAGGCGCAACTCGACCTCGATGTCAGCCTGCAGTCCTTCGCCGAGAACCTCATCGAGGGCCGAGCCGAGCACCGGCTGATCCGCGTCCGCCACGGTGGCCAACTGCGCCTCCACGGTATCCGCTCGCTCGACGCCGAGGATCTCGTGAAGTCGGTCATTGGTATAGACGATGTGACGGTCCGCGTCGACTTGAAAGAGACCGACCGGAATCGCCTCGGCAAGGCCGTCCAGCAGTTGCTCGCGGGCTCTGAGTTCTTCGTGTGCTGCCATCTCCTCTGAGATGTCGACCATCTCGCTCACGACACAGCGATGGTCGGGGTCGTCGAGCAGGTTGTGGTTGGTGGCCTCAAGCCATACCCAGGATTCGTCCCGGTGGCGGTGGCGCAGGCGCACCCGGCGTCCGGGGCCGGGGGACGCGAGCATCTCCATCCAGTTGTCGATCGCCAGCGCGCGGTCCTCCGGGTGCATGAACTCGGTCGAACGACGACCCACCATCTCCTCGCTGCTCCAGCCCAGGATCTGCGTCATCGCCTCATCGATCTTGACGATGACGCCGTGGTCGTCCTTGCAGAGGGTGGCGAATCGGGGCGTGACCTCCGGAATTTCGGTGCGCGAGACCGTGCCATGGGGCGCCTCGCCCGGCGCAAATACCTCCAGGGTCAGAATCACGCCGTGGGTCTCACGGAGGTCAAGCCCATAGACAATGCCCGTGATCTCAGGCTGGCCCGCCGGGTGAACCGGGTACCGGGCGGCCCCCTCCGCGAGGACTCGTTCCCAACCCTTCAGCACGCAATCGTCGTGCATGATCAGGTCCAGACCCGAGCGAGCCTTCAGGACAGGATTGCGCCTTAGAGGGACCGAGTCGGGCATCGCAGCCATGACGCCGTCTGCCCTGTGTGCGGCTACGGGCGCCTCCGGATACATAGCCAACAGCGACGTGAGCACGCTCTCCAAGAGCTCTGCATCCATGTGCTCTTCGTGTTTTCGATCGAACACATCGTGCGCGAGATCCATGGTCTCAGGCCGAGCCTTCGACGGCAGAGCTTGGGTTTGGGCTTGCGTCACGGAATCAGTCAGGTAAATGCCTGCAGACGATGCTGCAGGCAGGCTTCGCGTTTCCAGTGCGAGCGTATGATCGACGGGAAACCAATCAAGCTGGAACGATCCAGCGACACCTGGACGATTGGAGTTGACAGTGCCGGGCGCAAGGCGTCAGCCGAGTTTGCTGGCATGTTCAGACAACCATCTCCAGAAATGGCGAGACCCAGACTCGAACTGGGGACACCACGATCTTCAGGGACGCGGAAACGATCCGGGAAAGGCCCGAAAAGCCCCGCAAATCGGCGGGTGGGGAGCGGACGGACTGCGCGTCGATACCGGTGGAAGCTTGCTCGAAAACCCAGCTATCTAGGGGGTTCGTATTACGCGCCGAATCCCACGCTGCGCATGAACGCGAGCATCTCCTTGAGGTAGACGCCG
>JADGOT010000328.1 GCA_017882805.1 Glaciihabitans sp.
CGCGAGACCGTCGATAGTTCTGCCGCCAGCTCACCGCGAGAGATTCGCCCGATTCGGCGAAGCGCATCGAGAATACTTTCGCCCGCCGAAAGGCTTAGCGTCAGGAACTCCAGCACGGTAGGCAGTTCCTTGGTCATCCGCTGAATGCGGGCGCGAGACGCACGCTGGAGAAGGTGGTCCCGAGCCAGAAACCCGCCGACCGCCGCAACGAGGATGAGCGCGACGGGTGCGGCAAACGGGATCGATTGGATGCTGCCCACAGCGAGCGATGCCACTACCGCGATCGCCGCTGCGGCAGCCGCCCAGACGAGCTGTCGGGAGCGATACTCCTGAACGCTCGTCGAGCTTCCGGCCTGCCGCAGGCGAATTGCGACGATCTCGTTACCGCCCACGAGAGACGTCATAGCCCACTGGACCCGAGTCGCGACGGGCTCGAGCAGTACACCGAATACCGGGAGAGGGTCGGCGGTCTGACGTTCCAGGAGCTCGCGAGCGTCGGACGAGACATCCAAAACGTAGCGAGCGACGCGTGCCGAGAGGGACGGACGACTCAGTCGCGGAGCGAGACTGACGAGGAGCCACAGGCCGAGCCCCAACCCCAGACCGCACAGAATGGCGAGTGGCACCAGCCCGGTCATCCAAACCACCGCCGCTCTTCAGGCAGGCGCCCTATGCCGATCATGAGGCGATAGGCAACGACCGAAAGCCCCAGGCCAACGACGATTACCGCAGTTCCCCCGGGGGAGTTATACGCCTGCGCCGCCTCGGGTCGAGTTGAGAGCAGCAGCAGCACGATCCACGGCGCCGCGACACCCAGCCTCGCCGCGTTGACGATCCAGGACTGCCTGGCTTCGACTTCCGAGCGGATCGCGGCATCCTGCCGGAGGTAGATCGCCAGATTGCGAAGCACACTCGTCAATTCGCTGCCCCCGACCTCGCGGGACATTCGGAGCGTTTCGATAATGCGATCGGCGACCGGATCGGCGAGGCGATCCTTCAGTCGATCGAGGCCGTCAGCGAATCCGCCGGTCATTCGGTAATCCCGCTCGAAGCCCGCGAACGCCGCCCTGGTGATCGGCGGCCCCGAATTGGCGAGTGTGACCACGCTGTCGGGCAGTGCCAGTCCCGACCGCACCGCGGATACGAGGTGATCGACGACGTCGGGCCAGACCACTCGTGTTGCGCGGCGCTGTGCCCGCGCTCGCCACACGATGACGGCCATCGGAAGGCAGAGGCCGAGGATGCCCGCGGCTCCAGCCACCGCCGTCACTGGCTCCCAGGCGAACACGAGTGCAGCGGCCGCGACTCCGAGCACGACCGACACTACGACGATCGTGCCGAGCCCGACGCGAGCCAGCCCCGCCTGAACTAGTAGGTCGCCAATTCGCGCACTTGCAGAAGCCTGTTCGGATTCAGGCGCGCCCGCCGGCCAGAGGAGCGGTGAGCTCGCCAGAAGTAGCCCAATGCCCAACAGCAGTCCCCACGCGGTGCTCACGCCCGAACCTCTGCGAGCACAGTTGCAGGATCGAGCCCAGCGCGTCGAAACTTGGCTGTCTTGGACGGATAGCCGCCCGTGGGTTCGAGCCCTCCGCGTTTGCGCGCAAAGATGGAGCTTGCCTCGATCGTCGACCCTGTTGCCTGGCCACTGGGAGCGATGATCTCCGCAACCCTTCGCTGACCCGAGCGCTCCAGCTCGCAGTGCACCACAATGTCGATGGAGCGCGCGACCGTCGGAACGACGAAGTCGGAGTCAATGTTGCGGCCCGCGAGCAGAGGCAGCGTGCACAACTTTGACAGCGCATCCCGGGCGCTGTTGGCATGAATGGAGCACATGCCGGGCAGCCCACTGTTCAGCGCGATCAGAAGGTCGAGCGCTTCAGCCTCACGGACTTCCCCGACAACGAGACGGTCGGGGCGCATCCGAAGTGCCTCCTTGATCAGGCGACGAAGCCCGACCTCCCCCGTGCCCTCGAGACTGGGTTGTCGGCACTGCATCGACACGGTGTCGCGCGCCGACAGATCGAGCTCGAAGGTTTCCTCGACCGTCACAATCCGCTCTGCCGGTCGGGTCGCGGACAGCAGCGCGTTGAGCATGGTGGTCTTGCCACTCTGCGTTGCTCCCGAGACGAGGATGTTTTGTCCGCTGAGCACGCACATCCGGAGAAATTCTGATGACTGCTGCGTTAGCGAACCGAGCTCAACCAGTTGAGGCAAACCGCGGATGCGCTTGGTGAACTTGCGGATGTTGACCGCCCAGTGGCGCGCGGTGATGTCGGGGATGACTACGTGTAGTCGCGATCCGTCAGGCAGAGAGGAATCGACAAACGGCGAAGACAGGTCGACGCGCCTGCCGGAGGTCTGCAGCATCCGTTCGACCAGGTCCCGCACTTCGGTGTCGGTGAGCTGCAGGTCGGTGAGCTCGGGAACTCCGTCTCGCGCGATGAACACTTTCTCGGGTGCGTTGATCCAGATCTCTTCGACGTCGGGGTCGTCGAAGTAGGGCTGAAGCGCGCCGAACCCCGTCAGGGTTGCGAGCACCTGGCTGGCCGCGTGAGTCTCATCGGCGAGCAGCGGGTGCGAGCCGCCGAGCGCGAGCTCGCTGTAACGCTGAACCTCGTCGCGGATGTACCGCTCGGCTACTCCCTCGTCGCCGAGATCCGCGCCATCCCGACGCACCCGGTCGCGCACTCGGTCGGTGATCATCGCGACGGCTTGGGACATGCGGACAGTGTGTCCACCTCAGAACGGCGACGTTCCGAGTTATCCACACCCGCACCGCGTCAAGTGTGTAGCGAGTCCATCGCGATCGAACTACGCCGGGCAATCAGTCGATGCCCTCGATGATCTCGCGGAGTGCCGCGACGTGATTTCGGAGAACCTTCCGACCGGTCGTGGTCAGCGCCACCCAGGTCGTGCGATGCCCTTCGTGCGAGCCCTTGCGGCTTCGCGCGTATCCGGCATCGACAAGCGTCGCGACATGCTTTGAGAGCACGGAGTCGCTCACGCCCAGACCGTCCCGAAGCACCGCGAACTCGACTTCGGTGACGGCCGTCAACATCGTCATGACCTTCAACCGAGCCGGCGCCAGGAGATGGGAATCCAGCTCGGCCATTAGTGTGCGCTCTGCAGGATGAGCGTCACAGCTGCGCCGAGAAGTACGACAATGACAGCGACCACCACGACAATCGACTCACCCCTGCTGTTTGCCGCTGGGTCAGCACGATAGGAGCGCATCCAGAGCGCGCCGCAGAGCGCGTAAGCCACCCCACCCGCGATCGCGCACACGCCTACGAGCCACCAGCGTTCTTCGAACGCGGCCCAGAGCGCAATGCCCAGAGCCAGGAAGTGCAGCGTCGATGCCGCGGCACCACCACCGAACACCACCCTCGATGCGATGCCGCTGATCCAGACGCCGTTCACCCTTCGAAAACGCGCGAGTTGCAGCCATGCAACGAGCGCGAACGGGATAAGGCCGGCAACCGCCAGTCCAATCCCGGCCACGCTCTGGAGGGCCACTCCGACAGCCAGAGTGGCGGTCTGAATGACGATGGCCAGGCCGATCGACGTGTAGAACCAGGAAGGTGTCGTCACCCGGTGCGACAACTCATACCGAGCAGAGCCGGCAGCAAGAAGAGCCGCTGAGGCCTCGTCTGGTGTGGGGCGATTATCTGAAGTTTCCATAGTGGAAAGTATGCACTGAACTTTCCACTATGGCAAGTACGGTTGGAACGCACAATGCGTCCGTCAGAGTGTCAGCTCGAAGTCGTAGTCCTGGCC
>JADGOT010000329.1 GCA_017882805.1 Glaciihabitans sp.
CTGCTCACGGGCGTCGAACACGGCGCGACGATTACCCGCAACGAGATCTTCGGACCCGTAGCCGTCGTCATGCCCTTTGACGAGATCGATGAGGTAGTCCGAATGGCCAACGACACCGACTTCGGCCTCATCGCGTACGTCTTCGGCGAAGACGGCGAGGCTCTCCGGGTTGCGCAGCGCATCCAGGCCGGCATGGTAGGTGTCAATCGCGGCGTGCTCAGTGATCCGGCCGCACCGTTTGGCGGGATGAAGCAGTCGGGGCTTGGTCGCGAAGGAGGCTCCCACGGCATCCTCGAGTTTCTCGAGGAGAAGTACATCGCAACCTCGGCCTGACCGACTCCTACGACATAGCGGCGAGAACCTCGGCCGTGTCAGTAATTTGCTCGAACCGAATGGCCTTGCCGCCTGCGAGCCGCCAGATGTGTGCAACGCGCGCCTCGAAAGACTTGCCCGTTTCGCGATAGGTCCCCGAGTAGATGCCAAGGCCAATCACGGTGTCGCCCGCGTCAATGAGTTCATCGATGGCGACGGTGTACCCGTCCCAGTCACGCTGCAGTGCTCCGAAGACGTGCTGGGCGACCGCACCTGGCCCGATGTATGTGCCCGCGAGCGGGAACCCGGCGGCCTCGGTCCAGATTATGTCGTCGGCGAACGGTGCGAGCATTCCCGCCAGGTCACCCGCATCTCCGGCAGCATAATGCGCCTCGATGATGTCTTTGTTCGAACTCATGGATTGCTCTCTTCTCGATGTGATGGATGCGATTAGCCCGAAAGAACTAATACGGCTTTGATGACGTCGTCTCGTTTGCCGCGCACAATCTCGTACGCCTCTCGAACGTCTTCGAGTGCAAAGCGGTGGGTCACTAGTTCGGCGAAGGGGAAAGACCCTTTGTCCAGTGCGGCGATGGATGGCTCATAGCCGCCCGCCGAGAGGAACGACGGAAGCACGTCGATTTCGCGAGTGAGCAAGTCACGGTCGGAGCCGAATGTCACATCGGCGGTCCAGCCGCAGGCGCCAGCAAGCACTACCCGACCCCCGCGCCGCACGAGCGTTACCGCCTGCGACTGGGCGGCTGGCACTCCGGCAACCTCGATGACGACATCGGCCAGGCCGCCGATGGCTGCGGCGACTGCGTGTGGAAGATCGGGAGTGGTGCGTGAGTTGATGGTGAGATCCGCGCCGAACCGGGTCGAAAGCTCGAGACGATGGTCGCGAGTTCCCACCATCGTCACATGGCTGGCGCCCGCGATCTTGGCCGCCGCAGAAGTGAGCAATCCGACCGGTCCGGGGCCGATGACCACCACCCTGTCGCCCGGGCCGACCCGTCCACGATGGATGGTGCGGAACGCGACTGCCAGCGGTTCCACCAGGGCCGCAGTGTCCCACGGCAGTTCGCTCGGCATCCTGTGGACTATCGCTTCGGCTGGCACCCAGAGATAGTCGGCATAGCCACCCCACAGACCCGGGTCGCTGGTACGAGGGATGTTGACGCCATACTCACGTCCGGGCCCGTTGAGTGTCGCCGGGTCGTCGCGTTCGCAAATGTTGTAGCGACCCTCGAGGCACCGCGCACAGCTCCCGCACGGCAGTTGCATCTCGACCGCGATCCGATCCCCCACGGCCAGGTTGCGCTCGGCGGCGGCGGTCGCGCCGATGGCGGCCACCTCGCCGACAAACTCGTGCCCGGGAACCAGCGGAAAGGGGTCACCAATGTGACCGTCAAGAAGGTGCAGGTCGGTGGCGCAGATACCCACCCGCCGCACGCGCATCACGAGGTCTCCGGCCCCCGGCGCTGGAACATCAACCGAAATCACTTCTATCGAGCCCGCTGCCGGAAAGACCACCTGGCGCGAACGTCCAGGTACATCGTCGATCGGCATCGTCGCTCCTTCGCGGCCGCAAGATTCCCGACTGGATGGCCGGTTCCCCCAGCATCGCGATGCGACAGTGCCGAGTGGTTGTCGAGCGCTGAACGTCCATTGACTGTGAGCGAATGGTCGTCGAATCGCCTAGTGCGTTCGTTTCGGACGTGTCACTGTCGTAGAAGTCATCGAGGAGGAGACACACTATGGGCGAGCGTCCCGACGTCATCATTGTCGGAGCCGGATCGGCGGGGTCAGTTATTACTCGGCGTCTCATTGACGCTGGTAAGCGGGTTTTGTTGCTGGAGGCCGGCGGTTCGGATGTGAACCCGGCAATCCAGGACCCTGCACGGCTTGGTGAGATCTGGCACAGTCCAGACGACTGGGACTACTTCACAGTGCCGCAGTCCCACGCGGCAGATCGCCGCCTGCACATTCCCCGAGGAAAAGTTCTCGGCGGCTCTCATTCGTTGAACGCGATGATCTACGTGCGGTGTGCACCGCAGGACTACGACCACTGGGCGTCTCTCGGCAATCCCGGCTGGGGATGGAACGACGTGCTGCCGATCTTCAAGAAGATCGAAAACTACGATGGGCCGGCATCCGATTTGCGCGGAACCGACGGCCTGCTGGATGTGACCGTCGACTATCCGCTCAACCCGATTCAGCAGTCGATCATCGATGCGGCCGTTGCGATCGGCCTCGAGAACAACCCCGACTACAACGGCGACCACCTCGACGGTGTCTCCAGACAACAGTTGAACGTTCGAGGCGGCCAGCGGCTGAGCACCTGGCGTGCGTACGTCGCCCCGATCGTCGATTCCCCGCTCTTGACCGTCGTGACCCGGGCGTGGGTGCACAGGCTGACCCTGGACGGCACCCGTGTTACGGGCGTGGAGTACGAGACTGGCGGGACAGTCACGACTGTGGAGTCCGATCAGGTCGTCCTGACTGCCGGCGCGATCGACTCCCCCCGCATCCTGCTGCGCTCGGGTATCGGCCCGTCGGAGGATCTCGAAGAGCTCGGGTTCGACGTGGTCGTCGACCTACCCGGCGTCGGGAAGAACCTGCACGATCATCTGCTGTCTCCCGTGATCTTTGCTACAGACAAGAGAGAGATCGCTCCCCCGATTCCGGGCACGGGCATTACTCAGAGCCACCTGTTCTGGAAGAGCAAGCCAGACCTCGAGGTACCCGACACGCAGCCCATCCATTTCAGTGTGCCGATGTACGAGCCATGGATGGAGGGCCCAGCCTCGGGCTTCACGTTGATGGGCGGGATCGTCTCACCGCAGAGTCGGGGAACGCTTACCCTCGCCAGCAATGACCCCCACGCCGAGATTCTCATTGATATCAATGCCCTCGCCGAAGAAGCAGACCTGCTTGCGCTCGAGGCAAGCGTTCGGCAGGTGCGCGAGATCGGGCAAGCGCCGGCGTTGGCCGATGAGTGGGGCGCTCGCGAAATCTACCCGGGGCCAGAGGTGGCAGACGATGAGTCGCTGCGCGACTACGTTCGCCGAACTGCGATCACGTATCACCACCAGGTCGGCACCTGCAAGATGGGCGTCGACGAGCTGGCTGTTGTAGACCCCACTCTGCGGGTACACGGCATCGACGGCCTGATGGTCGCGGATGCATCGATCATGCCAAGGGTCACCACCGGCAACACGAACGCACCGGTCATCATGATCGGCGAGAAGGCGGCGGAGTTCCTACTCGGCTGAATCGACGAAAGGAGGGGACTCTTGTCTCAACAGAAGGAAACGGTTGTGGGCGACGGCGAGTCAGCCGAATGGCTCAACATGGAGGACTTCTCCGCGGGCATTGACACGAATCGACGAGCGCGCTCCCACGATCTCGTGGGCCGCAGCATCACCATCGCCACAGCGGATGGCGGCACGCTCAGCCTGGATTTCGCAGATGCAGACACAGTGAAGTGGGTTGCAAAGGGCTTCGGGTGGAGCGGCTCCGGCACCGACCGCTACGAAGAAGTTCCGCTCGAAGGTGGCGGGTTCTGGGTGGACCTTTCGATCGCCGAGCGAAAGGTTGAGTCGATCACCGTGGCGCTCCATCCAGAGAAGGGATGGGCGCTAATTGTGCACTCCCGCATCGAGGATGAGGGTGCTGACGTGGAGACGCGAGTTATGCAGACCTTCCATGGCGGCATCATCGAGGGAACTGCCGCAACATTGGCCGACGCACCCGCGCCTACGCGTGACCTGATCGGCAAGCGCACTCTGTTCCGATACAGCCCCAACCACCTCTACGAACACATCTACCTGAGTTCTCGGAGATTCACCTGGCAGAATCTGGTCGGCGAGCAGCGCGGTCACGCGGCCACCGAACTCGCCACGACCTACAAGCTCGATGACGAGCTCTACCTGTTCACGTGGCGCGAAGAGATAATCCCGGTGGGGACGGTCTTTGTTTTCGACTACGCGGCAGGTCGATCCACGGGAAAGTTCATCGGCTTAGAAGGCGACGGCACGATTGCCAACAGTCCTGGTGGTGCGATCATCATTCCATTCGGGTTTTCTGACTACAGCGAGCATCAGGACCCGGTGTAAGCGTTCTCGCGCAGATGTAGGCGGGTGTCCGACCTGTCAGCCCGCCAACATCTGGGCACGCAACTCGCTGGGAGCCGCATCGTATGCGGCCTTGAAGACGCGGGAGAAGTGCGCCGCTTCGATGAAACCCCAGCGCGCCGCGATGGCTCCCACGGACAAGTGCGCGTTAAGCGGATCGATGAGGTCGCGACGACACTTCTCGAGCCGTTGCTCGCGGATCCACGTCGAGACCGTGGTGCCCTTCTGCCGAAACAGTCCGTGCAGGTGTCTGGTGGAAATGAAGTGAGCTGCGGCAATCTGGGCGGGGCCAAGCTCCGGCGAGCCGAGATTGAGTTCAATATACCGACGGATCTGCTGCATCAGCAGCTGATGGCTGTCTCTCGGGTCGGCATCAAAATCGAGCTCGTTCGCGAACATCGTCGTGATGAGATCGATCGCGGAGTTAACGAGACGGGGTCCCGTCAGGCCGCCGAGGCGATCCAGGTTCTGTGACACGTTCTGCAGAAACGGAATAATCA
>JADGOT010000330.1 GCA_017882805.1 Glaciihabitans sp.
CGCTGCAGCGTGGACGTCGCGAGTTCGCATCGGCGCGAGCGTACTTGTCGCCGGCTATCACCGGCCTGTCGAACTCGCCAAGCGACTGGCGACGATTGACGTGTTGTCCGAGGGTCGGTTGGACGTCGGGCTTGGTGTGGGCTGGTCTGATGAAGAGCACGTGGTGTCCGAGGTGGATCCAAGAACGCGCGGTGAGCGCTGCGATGACTTTATCGAAGCACTCCTTGAGTGCTGGACCGCGGATACCGTCACCCACAATGGACCGTTCTTCACGATCCCTCCGTCCGAGATCGGCCCAAAGCCCGTTCAACGGCCTCACCCACCGTTGCTCTTCGGGATGTTTTCAGAGGCGGGCTACAGGCGAACCGTGCGTTACGCCGATGGGTGGACATCTTCCGGCCTGAGTGTTCGTCGCACGCGTGCGACAGTCGACAAGCTCAACGCCCAGCGGTCGGCTGACCAGGCGCCACTCTCCGTCCACCATCGGATCTACTTGCGATCTCCCGTCCCCGAGGTCGCCGAGCTCACGACGATCGACGAGGTTGTCGCGGAAGTGATCGCCTGTCGCGAGGCTGGGTTCGATGAGGTGATCATCGAGCTCAACTTCTGGGAACGGGTCGATTCCGAAGCGGCGTGGGCCGATGCTCCCTCATGGTTGTCGCCGGTGCTCCAAGCAGCTCACTGACGCCACCTCCGTCCGGTTGCGCCACTCAGGGCAACCGCTGCAGGTGGCGAGCAACAATGTTGCGCTGGATCTGGTTCGTGCCCGCAAAGATCTCCTGGATCTTCGCCTCTCGGTAGTAACGCTCCATCCCATAGTCGACGATGTAGGAATATCCACCCAGGATCTGCATCCCATCCTGCGCGCACCGCGAGGCAACCTCGGAGGCAGCGATCTTGGCCATCGATGCCTCTGCCGAGCACGGCAGCTTCTTCTGCAGCAACCAAGCGGCCTTGTACGTGAGAAGACGGGCCATCTCGACTTGGATGGTCATGTCTGCAAGCATGTGGCCGATTGCTTGATGCTCGATGATCGGCTTGCCGAACTGAATGCGCTGTTGTGCGTATTGACGGGCCATATCCAGCGCTCCCTGTGCAATCCCGAGGCTCTGCGCAGCCGTGTATATGCGGTCGGCGTCGAGCAGCTCGAAGATGAGGCGGGCGCCGCCGTTCAGGTCGCCGACGAGGTTGGCGGCCGGCACGCGCACGTCATCGAAGAAGACCTCGCATGTGTGCGTTCCCTGACCAGCCAACTTTCGAAGCGGACGGATCGTCACCGCATGGTCATGCGCGGGAATGAGAAGAACTGACAGCCCGCGGCTGTTGTCGGTCGCTGGCGCCGTGCGTACCAGTGTGAAGATAAGGTCGGCGACGTCAGCGCCCGTGATGAAGATCTTCTGGCCGCGAACAACGAACGAGTCGCCGTCCGCGGTGGCACGCGTCGAAAGATGCGTCAAGTCGGAGCCGACGTCGGGCTCGGTAAGCGCCATGGCGAAACGAAACTTGCCTTCAGCGGTCGGAGGCAGCAACGTCCGTCGTTGCTCATCGGTGCCGAAGCGTTGAATTCCTGGAGCACAGAACAACGCTGTGGGCATGAATGCGTATCCGAGGCAGGCGCCGGCCCGCTGCATCTCCTCGACCACGATGCAACGCGAGAACTCGTCAGCGTTCAGCCCCCCGTACTCGTCAGTTATCGCCAGACCCCACAGGCCAAGCGCAGCCACCTTGTCGAGGATCTCAGCGGGATAGATCTCTTGCCTGTCGAGCTCCGCTATCACCTCGATCGGCGCTTCCTTCGAGAAGAACTGGCGAAGCGTTCGTCGCAGGTCCTCATGGTGATCCTCGAGCGAGAACTCCATCATCGATCTCCTCTGGTCGTGTCGTCAGAAGTGGTGCCTTCGAGCAAGCGGCTCAGTTCGGGCTTGATGACCTTCATCGAAGCGTTGCGCGGCAGAGAATCGACGAACACAACGCGTGTCGGCTTCTTGTATGACGCCATATGCCGCTTGGCGTGATCGATCACAGCCCGTTCATCGAGCGAGGAACCGGCGTGCTGGACCACGACGGCCGCCACCGACTCGCCCCACCGATCGTCCGACACTCCGACCACCGCGACTTCGGCGATGCCTTCGAGACTCGCCAGCACGCGCTCGACTTCTGCCGCATACACGTTCATGCCGCCACTCACGATCAAGCCGGCCTTGCGGTCGGTCACGTAGACATAGCCCTCCGCGTCGATCCGACCGATGTCCCCGGTTCGATACAGCCCGTTGACCATCACAGCAGCCGTTGCGTCCGGGTGCTTCCAGTAGCCACTGAAGAGTGTGTCGACCTCCGCGGCGATCTCGCCTTGTGCGGACGATCCGTACGGAATTTCGTCACCGTTGGCGTCTACCACCACGACCCGTGCAGTTGGCACCGCTCGACCGACTGAGCTGAAGATGTCCTCAGCCGATGATCCGCCGCGCATGTCTTCAGCCGTGGTCGCCGTCAGCGCACCGGTCACCTCTGTCATGCCATAGCAATCCAGATATCGGTCCCCGAGGGCGTCGACGATGTCGATGACCGTTTCGCGTGGCACGGTCGATCCGGCATGCATCACTGATACCAGCGTCCTCGCAACCGAGGGTCGCCGTCGCACGTGCTCAGCAAAGGCCGTCATGTGGGGGGTCGGCAAGAAGGTGAATGTCGAGCCCTGTTGCTCCATGACGTCGAACCACCGGTCGACGTCGTAGCTACCGAGCAGTCGGACACTTCCACCCACGTAAAGGTTCGGGAACACTTGTCCCCAGACTGCGCCGATGAACGAGAACGAACCCGAGAAGCAACACCGGCTTCGGCTCGGCAGACGGTAAATGTACGGCGCCAACCGCACACATCCCATCACGGCTCGGTGACTGATGATGGCGCCCTTCGGCCGACCCGTCGTTCCGCTCGTGTACGCCAAGATGGCCAGGTCCTCGGCGTCGGCATCGTCCGTCGGCGGCACAGCTGAGGATGCCGAGACAAGGTCGGCAAACGAGAGCGACTTCATGCTGCGGTTGTCGCCGATGCAGACGACGACGGTTTCCGCGGTGGCTTCGCAGGCGTCGACCTCTGGAGTGACCCCATCGGTGTGCACCAGCGCTCGCGCACCGCTGTCCGAGATGATGTGGTCGATCTCGCCTGCCTTCAGCCGAGCGTTCACGTGCACGGCGACGAGTCCGCCGACCGCGCAGGCACCGTAAGCCGAGAGGGCTTCGACTCTGTCTTCGACCATCAACGCGACGCGATCGCCGGGGACAAGGCCGAGGCCTCGAAGTGCGTTCGCCAGACGGCTGGCCTCGTCTGCGAGTTGTCGATACGTTCGAGTGCTGTCACCGTCATCTACTGCGACGGCTTCACCGAACCTTCGGGCGCCTCGTAGGAAGAGTCCAGCAACCGTTTCTTTCACCGACCGCCTCCCCTATAAGCTGGCGCCAGGTTATCAGAATCAAAGGGGAGTCCATGGATCGGGATCGAGAACTTCGCGGGTTGCTGGATCGACAGGCCATCACTGATGTGCTGCATCGATACTGCCGCAACGTGGACCTGTTTCGGGCGGACAAGATCGCCGAACTTTTCACCGAC
>JADGOT010000331.1 GCA_017882805.1 Glaciihabitans sp.
GCGGCCGACGGGACATACACGTTGTCGGGTATCCCCGCGGGCAGCTACACGCTCGACTTCCGGGCCGCCGACGGCTCGAACTTCGTCGAGCAGTGCTGGCAGAACGACAACTGCCGAGACGGCGGCGCGACCTACTTCACACTGAATGATGGTCAGAACCGAACGGGAACTGACATTGCGCTCGTCCCGGGCGCCGCCCTCACTGGCTCTGTGGACGGCGCGGGCGCGCCGGGTAGCGGTGTCGCGAACGTCACCGTTTCTGCCCAATCGGCGGCAGGTTCGTTTGGCTTCGTGCAGACCGACGCGAGCGGCAGCTATTCGATTATCGGCCTCGCGGCAGGCAACTACACGGTGGAATTTCAGCCAACTCAGGGCAACTACCTGACGCAGTGGTGGAACAACCAGCCAACTGATGCGACGGCAAACAGCCTCGCCGTCGCGCAGGGTGCCACTGTTTCTCACGTCGACGCCCACCTCGCCGCGGGCGCCACGATCAGCGGAACCGTCAGCGCCGCGGGCTCACCGCTTGCGGGAGCAACGGTGGTCGCGCTCGGATCGGGTGCCGCAATGGGCAACGCGACCACGGATTCGAACGGCAATTACACGATTTCTGCGCTGACGGCTGGCAGCTACACCGTGATGTTCGAGGCTCCGCAGGGTGAGAACTTGGCCACCCAGTACTGGAAGAATGCCAGCACACTGTCGGCGGCGACCCCGTTGTCGGTGACGTCCACCGATCCGGGGACGGGCATCGACGCCACGTTGGCCGCGGGGGCATCCATTAGCGGAACAATCTTCGCGCCCGGAGCGCCGAAGGTTGGGCTCGCAAATGCCATGGTGAGCGTCTACGTGGCCTCCGGAGGAGGCCCGGTTGCCAACCTTCAGACCGACGACCAGGGGCGCTACACCGTCATCGGCTTACCCGCGGGCCGCTACACCGTTGGCATCAATCCCGCATTCGGTGCGAACGCTGCTGCGGAATGGTGGGGCGGCTCGTTCACTCAGGCCGGCGCCCAGTCGCTGCGTCTGACGACGGGCAAGTCCGTCACCGGCATCAATCAACAATTAATTGTCGGGTCGAAGATCAGCGGAACAGTTGCTGGCGGCGCTTCGCCTGCACCGCTACCAGATGTTGACGTCACGATCTGGGCATCCGACCAGATTTGGGGTGAGTCCGACATTCCCCCGTTTGAAACAACGACCGACGCTTCTGGGAACTACTCATTCCCGAATATTGGCCCCGGGAAATACACGCTGCACTTTTTCCCCATCGACCCAAATTTCGCCGGCCAATGGTGGAAAAACAAGCCCACCCAGGCAAAGGCGATGCAACTCGAAGTCAAAAAGAATGTCGATGTCGGCGGCATTGGCGCGACCCTCGCGCCCATGGTGATCACCCCCGGTACACCCACAATCGCGGGTAAGGCTCGCGTGGGCGTGACGCTGAGTGCACATCCTGGTAACTGGAAGCCGAAGACCATTGCCTTTAGCTACCAATGGCTGCGCGACGGAAGCACAATTGCGGGTGCCACTTCGGCGACCTACGTGCCGACGAGTGCTGATGTCGGAGACGTGCTCACTGTCGCCGTAACCGGAACTGCTCCGGCCTTCGAGTCGGAGGGGCTATCGGAGACAGTTACCAGCGCGCCGACAAAGCCGGTGAAGCCCGTCACTGGTTGACGGTCTGCGACTGCAGGTCGGGGCGCGCCGCGATCCTGCGCTCCATCACGATACGATTCCGCAATGACGAAGACCCTGATGGCTGAGTGCGGATGACTGCTATTGACCCGACGGCACGGATACCTCGGACGGTGCGACTTCGAGGTATGGTGCTCGACTGGTGGCGGCGATTGCGGGCGCTACCCCTGGCGGTGACGATTCTTCTGGTGTTCGGCGTCTGGCTCACCGCAAACATCACTATCAATGCTCCCACCTTTGCCCTCGATGGGACCTGGCAGAACTCCCTCGACTGGGCCTACCTCACCGGCAAGCAATTCGGCACGGACGTCGACTTCACCTATGGCCCGTTCGCTTTCCTCGATCTGGTCAGCATCCTTTCGCTGAGGTTGTTGGTGCCCGTGTTGGTTGCATCCGTCGTTAGTGCTTTCTTCCTCGCGTTCGTTGCGTGGAAACTGACTCGACGGTGGCTACAGCGCCTTCCCGCAGCCTTGGTCGTCACCCTCGTGATGCTCCCGGCTATCTCCGCGGCCGACCAGTTCTCCACCCGAATTCTGATACTCGCCGTGATGTGTGCGATCGGATTCAGGGTCGGAGCGATCGACATTCGATGGCACTCCAGCGTCACCGTAGTGCTCGCGATCGTGTCCGCACTTACGGTTGAAGACAAGTTTTCGAATGGCACCCTCGCCGTGGGAACCGTGGTACTTATCGCGGCTCTCTGCGGCGAAGGAGCAGTCGGTCGCAGGATCCTCACCGCCGTTTCCGCACTGGCGGTAGTCGCGGCGTCGATCGTTGTGTTTTGGCTGGTGGCCGGTCAGAATCTCGCCCACCTTGTGCCATGGATCAGCTCGTCGTTGCAACTCACGAGCGGGTACGACGAAGCCATGGCAACCGAGGACACCACGTTGGTCTACCAATATGGACTCCTGGTTGTCCTTGGTGCGGTGCTCGTTGTTCTGGCATGCCTGCGCCGCGGTAGCTCGAAGATAATCCTGCTGGTCTTCGTAGCGTGGGTGCTTGTCGTGGCACTCCGACTCGGATTCACCCGACACGATCTCGGACACACCGCGCAGTCGTTCACACTCCTTCTCATCGCGTGTCTCGGAGTCGGGTTGACCCGACAGATGTGGCTGACCCTGTCGGTGGTGTTGATTTCCGCCGTCGCCGTGCTGCCGGCATCCGCCGTCTACTTTCAGTTCGTCAACCCTCTGACTGTGGCGCGTACCTCCGTCGATGCCGCGCACGCAGTTCTCTCTAAGGGATATCGCGCAGTGTTGCTCGCCAACGCGGCAAGTGCGGGCCAGGCGATCTACGGTCTGCCGCGGCCGGTCGTCGCGGCAGTCAAGGGGAAGACAGTGCACATTGACCCGTTCGACGCAAACGTTGCGTGGGCATACTCGCTGAAATGGCATCCTGCACCGGTATTCCAGACGTACGCCGCCTTCACACCAGCCCTCGACAGGATCAATTCGGATGCGCTTCGGAAGCCCGGTGGCCCCCAGGTCGTTCTACGGTCAACGCTGGTCGCAATCGACCAGCGCAACGCAATGTGGGAAACGCCGCAGTATATGCAGACGCTCGTCTGCGACTTTACGCCGACAGTCAGCACACCCCGGTGGCAGGTGCTGTCCAAATCAACGAATCGGTGTGGCCACGAAGCCGAGCTTTCGACTCAGAGGTTCGGCGCGGGTCAGCAAATCGCGGTGCCAGCGGCACCCGACTCGCACTACATGGTTGTCGCACACTTTGCCCTCGACAATTCGCCGCTGAACTGGATGGCGACCGAAGTATTCAAGCCGATTTCTATCGTGACCGTCTCGACCGATCAGGGAGACTATCGACTTCCTCGGGCGCATGCGGGTGGGCCGCTGATTCTTACAGTTCCCGCAGCCGCGGGCTGGCAACCACAGTTCGGCGGCAGTACTCACGTAACTCACTTGAAGGTCAGCGTCTCGGGTTTGGTGACATTCTCTGCGATCCGCGTGACCGACGGAGGCTAGTGGGTTAGGTGCTCGCGGCCAGGATCGGCTTCGCGGCAACCACGAACGCCTGCTTTCCGAGAAACCGATGCGCAATCGGAAGTCGGAGATATGCACGCACCAGCCATGCGCTCTGCGGATAGCGGCTCTGGGTCGTGTAGGGCAAGAACCGGGGACGCACGATCGTCGGTGTGAGGTCAACGAGCCGTAGTGCTTCAACGAGCGTTCGATCGGTCAGGGGCAGGTAGTGATCGACGAAGTCCCAGTACTCGCCTCCGACAAACCGAATATTTGGTTGAAGGATGAGAACCTGTCCACCGGGTTTCAACACTCGCCGGATCTCCGCGAGGCTGTCGAGAAAACTGTTTTTGTCAGGCAGATGTTCGAAGAAGTTACTGACAAAGACCACATCGACGGAGTCGGAGTCGACGCCCACCATGTCGTGACTCAGGGCGCGAACAAATCGCACATCGGGATTCGCATATTGTGCGGCATCTTCGTTGATGTCGACCGCGATCTTTGATCCGCACTGGATGCTGTTGATGAACTCGCAATGACCAGCTGCCAGGTCGAGGACGACGTCGTCAGGACGCACGAAGCGTTGGAACCAGTGCCGACACAGCGTGAGCCACAGTCGATTGCGCCGAGATCGTTGATCTTGGCCGAATCGTTGCCGGTAGATTCCTCGCAGCCGTGAGTCTTCGATACTCGACATGAATCAGTGCGCTCTCTGTTCGGCCAGCGTTTAGTCGAGCCTATTGCCAGTCACGCGGGCTCCTCGCGCGTTCGGGCAGCGACATCCCTCGAGAATTTGCGCGCGCGTTCAGCACGCAGCGACAGATAAGCAACAACGGCGAGCGGCAGCGGCAACCAGAACTGAACCAGTCTCCAGCTGAGCACGCCGAGAAGCGCGATGCCGTGAGGTGTTCCGAATCCCACGATGGCGGGCACCAGGACGCCCTCAATGATGCCGAGGCCGCCAGGCGTGATCGGGACGAGCCCGACGAGGCAGGCGAGACCATACGCAACGAGCAGGTGAATCGGGTTTGCCGAGTACCCAAATGCCAGCAGGAAGACCCAGAGCGCCGCGACATCGAGGAGCCAGTTGGCGGCGGCCCACGCCACCGCGATAGCGAGTCGACCGCGACTCGATCGATATTCAGCCAGATGATCGGCGATGATCCCGACAAATGAAACCGCAGCATCCACCGGCAGATAGGGGATGCGATTGGCGACGCGTCCCACGAACTCAAGGGTTTGCGTGCGGCGTCGGCTGAGGAGTGCAACCGCGACCAGAGAGAGCCCGGCTACCCCGCCGACCACGGTGCCCGCGACAACGTATTCCAAATTGGCGTGCACTGCCCCGCCCGATACCGCAATGGCGATGCCAAACAAACCGCCCAGAGTCAGGACGGAGGTGGCTATCTCGACGGTCGTCCCAGTGATGGCGTTCGCAGGGCGCGTGCGGGCGAGAGTGAGCATCCTGTACTTGACTGCGGTGGACGTTGGTCCGCCGCCTGGCACGGAATTGTTCACTCCCTGAGTCGTGAGATCGATACGCAGGATCGTCGCGTATGTGGGTCGGGTTGCGGGATTCAGAGTCGCACGACTCAGTGCGCTGTAGCAGGCAATGGATGCGAGTTCCAGCCCGAGTCCCAGCGCGAGCATCGGAGTCGAGATGTGGCCGAGCGAAAAGAACGCCGTGCGAGCGTCCGTGAACTGCGGGATCAAAACGAATCGCACCACGACAACCAGAACGCCCAGCAGAAAGGCGCGCCAGACCCATCGAGCAATTGCCCGTCGACGACTAGCGGTGGTCGGAGAAATGGAGAACTCCCGATTCGAGCGGTCGGTAACTACGAGCCCAGTATGCCCGCGTATTCGCCAACGAGCAGGTATCGAGCGGGTGCATCCTCTTCGATCGTGGCATACCGCGGGAACGGCTCCAGGAAAACATTGTCATTGTCGTCGTCGTTGATCGCGGAAACCTCGCCTCCCAGCACGCGCTCACTCTCGGCCCAGAATCGGTGAAATACCCCAGACGGAATCTGGATGCTCTGGCCGGGTCGGATCAGTATGCCCTCGCCGGCCGCGACTCGCGTTTCAATTCCGTCCACGAGGGTTGTGGTGGAACCCGAGCCCAGACGAACACCGTCAGCCGGATGGACTTCAACGCGTAGCACGCCACCGCCGCGGTTAATGATGTCTTCGGTTTTTCGTGGGTGGAGATGGAAGGGTGTTTCCTGGCCGACCTCGATCACCATGAACTTTTCGGCGTAGGTCTGCGCCGTTGATCGATCCACGTCGGCCACCCGGCCGTTACGGATCGTGCACAGACAGAGTCCATAGCGCGCGAAGTCCCCGCGACCAAAATCGGTCACGTCCCACCCGAGCCCGCGGGAGAGGGTCGGGCCAAGTCGATCGACCTGACCCAACCACTCGTCTCGAGACCATCCCGCAAAATCAGGCAGCGGGAATGTCGCTCCCGCCGCCAGTGACCGCGCGGAGTCAATTGCGGCGTCGATTCGTGAGCGCAGCACTTCTACTCGTCGCCCGAGCCGGAGTGTGAGTCCATTCCCGTTCGAATCGAATCCATGACGCCGGAGTCGGACAGAGTCGTCACATCTCCGACCGGGCGATTTTCCGCCACGTCCACCAGGAGCCGGCGCATGATCTTGCCGGATCGTGTCTTCGGCAACTCCGCGACGACCATGATCTGGCGCGGCTTTGCAATTGCGCCGATCTGCTTTGCGACGTGATCGCGAAGCTCCTTGACAATATGATCGCCACCGTCCCCTGCCTCCGCGCGAAGGATGACGAAGGCCACAACAGCCTGGCCGGTGGTCTCGTCGCTTGCACCAACCACGGCCGCCTCGGCGACCTTTGGATTCGAGACGAGAGCCGACTCGATCTCTGTGGTGGACAGACGGTGCCCCGAAATATTCATGACGTCGTCCACCCGACCGAGCAGCCAGATATCGCCGTCCACATCCTTCTTCGCGCCGTCACCGGCAAAGTACTTGCCGGGGAACTTCGACCAGTATGTGTCCTTGTACCGAGCATCGTCGCCCCATATCGTGCGCAGCATGGACGGCCACGGTTCGGTCAGCACGAGGTAACCCCCACTGCCGTTCTCCACCGAGTTTCCCGCAGCGTCAACGACGTCGGCTGCGATTCCGGGCAGGGCTGCCATCGCGGCGCCCGGCTTGCCCGCCGTCACTCCCGGAAGGGGAC
>JADGOT010000332.1 GCA_017882805.1 Glaciihabitans sp.
CCGCTCGCCGCGGCTGTGGCTTATCGCATTCTGGGCTGCCGCGTGGTCCGGGGTGATGCTGGCCTCGACCCGTCTGAGGCTTTCGCCTCGATGGCCCCGGTACGGACGCGGCAAGAGTCTCTGAGAAAAGCGCACCATGGAACCTACCCGACGAATGCGCCTACACATTCGATTCGCCCTCGCGCCAATGCCTCAGCGCCCTATGAGGTTCGCGAGGGGCAAGCTGCTCGGAGCGCATATCGAGAGGTCGCCACGGATCGCCTTGTCAATCGTGGACAGCGACGTGCTCGAAATGGGTCCGCGGAGCCGCGTTGGGCACCTTGAGGGGTCCCGAGGCTTGCGACGGACTCGCCTCTGTGTCGGACTCACGAACACCGACCGCGTGGGTGATGCTCCAGATGGTCAGGAAGCCTGAGCTGCTTCTTGAGAATCCTCCACGTGATCGGCTGGCTCGCGCCTCGCTACGGAGGTCCGGCGGTCGTTCTGCCGGACCTCTGCGCCGCATTGGCAAGGCGAGGACACGACGTCGAGATCGTGACGACGGACGTTGATGGCGACGATCGACTGCCGGTGCCACTCGGCCAGCCGGTTACGTGGGCAGAGGCCACCGCAACCTTCCACGCACTCTCGTCGCCGACGCGTTACCTAACGTCATGGTCCATGCTCGCCGACCTGCGCCGCCGGGTTGCGGGCTTTGACATCCTTCACATCCACACCCTCTACCGGTTCCATGGGGTAGCAGCCGCTGCCGTCGCCCGCCGCCGGGGCGTTCCTTATGTCATCCAGGCTCATGGCAGCCTCGATCCGTGGCACCGCGCCCGGCGGCGACGCGCAAAGGACGTGTATCACGCGTTGGTCGAGGATTCGATCATTCGCGGGGCATCCACCGCCGTCTGTACATCGGACCGCGAAGCCAGGGCAATCCGTCAGCTCGAATACGCGGTCCCGCTGTGGCTCATCCCGAACGGCATCGACGCAGCAGCACTGCGAGTTCCCGCCCCGGCCGACGCGTTCCCATCGTCACGTGTCGCAGCCGGCGACCGCGTCGTCACCTTCCTCGGCCGAATCTCCGCGAAGAAGGGCGTCCCGTTCCTTGTTGAGGCGTTCGCGAGTGCTGCAGCACAATTCCCGACCGCACGCCTGATCATCGCGGGCCCCGATGACGAAGGAATTGGCCGCGGCTTGGCGGCAGTCATCACCGATGGTGGTTTCAGCGATCGGGTGGTGTTCGTCGGTCCTGTAACGGGAGAAGCGAAGCGCGCGCTCCTGCAGAGATCCGACGTCTTCGTCCTCCCTTCGGCCGACGAGAGCTTCGGTATCGCCGTTGCGGAGGCGATGGCCGTGGGGTGTCCTGTCGTGGTGAGTCCAGACGTGGCCATCGAAGATGTCGTGCGAGCGTCAGGGGCAGGCCTCGTGGTCGAGAGGAATCCGTCGGCAATCGCAAACGCGATTGCGACGATCCTCAGCGAACCTACCCGTGCCGCCACCATGGGGGAAGCTGGTAGACGAGCAGTCGATGAGCGGTTCGCGTGGCCGATCGTCGCGGCCCAAATGGAGGCAATGTACGACGCGGTCGTCAGCGCCAGCAGGAGAAGTGCGGGACGGTCAATCGCCGTAAAGGCGCCGACGTGGACCATTGGCACATCGAGCCGGCCCGCATTTCGATGCCCATGCTGCCGCAACGTGCTCGCGCCCGACGCATCCAACGCCACATGGAACTGTGAGGCCTGTCGCTGGACTGGCTCGACAGCGAGCGGCATTCGGATCCTCCTTCCGCAGCCGGCAATGGCCGAGCATGACGAACTTGATCATCATCACGGGCACGGGCACAAAGCGGCCCAAGCCGCACACTTCGACTGGGTCGCCGAACAGGAGTTCGAGATCGATCGACCCCACAGGACGCCGCGCCTGTACCGCTTCCTGCTCGGCGAGAAGTTCCGCCGCGCCGTGGGTCCCATCCGTCCGCACCTCGTCGGTGCGTCGGCCTTGACCGTCTGCGGTGGGTCGGGGATGGACGCGGAGTTCCTGGCTCGCGCAGGCGCGACCGTCATCAACTCTGACCTGTCGCTGGGGGCGGCCACGCGCGCGAGGGCCCGGTCGGAACGGTACGGAGTGGAGATCCGGTCGATCGTCGCGGATGTGGAACACCTCCCGTACGCCGACCAATCAGTCGATCTCGTGGCGGTTCACGATGGGTTGCACCACCTTGACGACCCGTACGCGGGCCTGTCCGAGATGGCGCGCGTCGCACGGCGTTGGGTCGTAGTCACCGAGCCCGCACGAGCCTCCATCACTCGGCTCGCGACCCGTCTCGGGCTGGCTCTCGAGACGGAAGGGGCCGGCAATCGCGTCGCCCGGATGGAACCGTCAGAGGTCGCGGCATTCCTGGAGGCCCGCGGGTTCGCGGTGCTGCGGGCGGAGCGGTATGCCATGTACTACCCGCATCACCCGGGTGCGGTATTCAGCCTCCTCAGCCAGCCATTCGTCTTCCCGATCGTCCGCGTGGGCTTGCGCCTCGCGAACGCCCTGCTTGGACGGTTCGGCAACAAGATGGTCGTGGTCGCCGAGCGCGATCAGCCCGCCGTAACCGACTCCCAGTCCCCGTCCACGCCATCGCCGATCCGTTCCACGACGTAGCCCATCGACCGCCCTGACCCGAGGCGGAAACCAACAGCTACCACATCGAACCAAGTCGTATAGTTCAGAACCGCGAGGCCGCCTTTCCGGAGGAAGGCGCGGAACCGTCGCCGCGGAACGCGCCGAGGATCCGCCAAATATGCCGTGGGATCATAAGCAGAGCGCGAAGGAAGTCGTCCGACACATCGGCCTCAAACTGGGAGCGGGGAGCCTGTTGCGTCGGCGTAGACGCGACCGCGGACTCGTCACGGCACACCTCGATCCAGCGACGGCGGTCGACCGCTTTCGTGAAGCGTACGCGTCCCGCGCATGGGTTTCGAGCAAGGACCAGCTGTCTAGCTCTGGCCTGGGGTCCGAAACCTCGGCCACTCGCACAATAGTCGATGCCCTGCCCGCTCTCCTCGTCCGCCTCGGATGCGAGACGCTTCTTGATGTCGGCTGCGGTGACTGGAACTGGATGCGGGAGGTCCGCCTGCCGTGCGACTACTTGGGCATCGACATCGTGCCCGAGGTGATCGCGGCCAACCGTCGTTACGAACGGGCCGGTGTTGCGTTCGAGGTTGGCGACGCGATCGAAGGTCCACTTCCAGAGGCCGATGTTGTCCTCTGCCGCGAAGTGCTCTTTCACCTTTCCTTCCGCGATGGCATGGCCGCC
>JADGOT010000053.1 GCA_017882805.1 Glaciihabitans sp.
AAAGGTCAATGAACAGAGCCAGAAGAGCGAGCGTGCGACTCACGCTCACCGTGGTTGTGGTCTTCCTGGTGGTGCTGGTGTTCAGCGGGCGACTGTTCCAGCTTCAGGTCGTGCAGGCTGCCGCGCTGAACAAGGTGTCCGAGCGTAACCAGTCGGCTACCGTCGTGGCCCCCGGCATTCGGGGTTCGATCGTCGACGCGAACGGAGTCGTGCTCGCACACAGTGTCGATCGATTCGACGTGACTGTCGCGCCCAAGTTCTTTCTCGCGGGCTACGAGAAGACCCCGGGTGATAAGAACACCCTGGTTCCCGTAACGACCAGCATCGCGAGGATTTCCAAGATCACGGGCGTATCGGTGGGGGATATCACCGCTGCGCTCAACAAGAATCCGAACTCGGTATTCGCGTATCTCGACAAGAACGTCGATCTCGCCACGGCTACAAAGCTCAAGGCGCTCAAGATTCCAGGGATTTACTACCCTTCGGTGCCAGCGCGAAGCTACCCGAACGGCGCGATCGCCGGCAATCTGGTGGGATTTGTTGGTACTGCTGGTCCTCAGGCGGGCGTTGAGCTCGCCTATAACAAGTGTCTTGCTAGCACGGCTGGACAATCCACCTACCAGACCGGAGCCGACGGAGTTCGCATCCCGGGCAGTACGGTCAAGCAGACCGATCCGGTGAATGGCGGAACAATTCAGCTGGCGATCGATCGGGACCTGACCTATCAGGTCGACGCCGCGATCGCTGCGCAGGCAAAGAAGCTTGGTGCACCGTGGGCGACCGTCGTGATCGAGCGGGTCGCCGACGGGCACCTCATGGCCGTGGGCGACTATCCAACGGTCGACCCCAACGATCCGGCTGCCGCTGGCGCCGGGAGCACTGGGTCTCTGGCCTTCACCCGGCAGTACGAACCCGGCTCGACCTTCAAAGCCATGAGCGCTGCCGCGCTGATCGATGCGGGCGCGATCACCCCGACGACCGAGGTCACCGTGCCGTCGGTACTCCGGCTCGCCAACGGCGGGTATATCAAGGACTCGTTCACTCACGGGACACTGCACTACACGACCGCCGGTGTCCTCGAGAACTCCTCCAACATCGGGATTTCGCTGCTATCGCAGAGTCTGGATGCAAAGGCGCGCTACAACTACATGGTCAAGTTCGGCGTCGGGCAGAAAACGGCGGCGTCATTCGGCGGACAGGCGTCGGGGCACCTGCCGAAGCCCCCGTGGGACGTGGTTACTACGAAATCGGTAGAGTTCGGCCAGGGCGTGAGCGCAACCTCCGTGCAGGTCGCACAGATCTTCTCAACGATCGCCAATCATGGAGTGCGCGAACCCTCGACGCTTGTCACAAAGTGCACGGCTGCCGACGGCACGGTCACCGATACGCCGGTCGCGGGGCCCGTCCGCGTGGTGAGCGCAAAGGCCGCTGACGAGGTGCGCGGAATGCTTGAGACCGTTGTGTCCGGCGGCCCGATCGGCTCGCTGCTTCGCATCCCGGGCTATCGCATCGCGGCAAAGACCGGAACGGCCCAGGTCGCCAACGCAAACGGTGCCGGATATGGCAAGAACTACATCATCTCTGTCGCGGGAATGATCCCCGCGGAGAACCCGCAGTATGTGGTCGTGGTCACGTTCGGGCCTACTACGCTAGGGACGTCGGCAGGTGCAGCGCCGGCGTTCAAGAGCGTGATGATGGATGTGATCGACAGATTCCGGATCCCACCGTCGACAACGTCGGCGCCATCCGTCCAGACCACCTGGTGAACCGTGCCAATTTTGCGAAAATGGGCACGGCGTAGAAAGAGGATTGCGTGACCGATCGGACCCCACCGGTCCTTCGCCCCGAGCATCCACAGGCGCGCTCGCTGGCCGGGCTCCTTGAGGAGTTTGGTCTTACGGCGCAGGGTTCAACCGACGGCGTGGAGATCAGCGGCGTGACGCTCAGTACCGGAGACCTGCACCCTGGTGACCTCTATGTGGGCATTCATGGTGCGCGGAGCCACGGCGCCAGCTACGCAGCGACGGCCCGAGAAGGTGGCGCCGTGGCAATCCTGACCGATCCCGAGGGAGCGAAGCTCGCCCACGATGCCGGAATTCCGATCGTCGTCGTGCCCTCGCCCCGCGAAGCCCTGGGCGAGATCTCAGCGTGGATTTATCGCACGGCCGATCATCCACCGCTGTTGTTTGGCACCACGGGAACCAACGGCAAGACCTCCACCTCGTACCTGCTCGAGGGCATCCTGAAGCAGCTGGGATTGGTGTCCGGCCTCAGTTCAACCTCCGAGCGCCACATCGGCGACCTCTCGGTCGTCTCCCGCCTGACGACTCCCGAGGCGAGCGAAATGCACGCTCTGCTCGCTCGGATGCGCGAAAGCAAGGTGCGGGCGGTTGCGGTTGAGGTCAGCGCGCAGGCGCTCTCGCGCAACCGAGTCGACGGTCTCGTCTTCGACGTCGTGGCGTTTACAAATCTGAGCCACGATCATCTCGACGACTACGCCGACATGGAGGAATACTTTCAGGCGAAGCTCGCCCTGTTTGAGCCTGAGCGAGCAAAGCGCGGGGTCGTGTCGCTCGACACGGCTTGGGGACAGCGCGTAGTTGACGCCGCGCGTATCCCGATCACGACGATCTCAGCAACGCCGGGCGTCGACGCGGAATGGGTCGTGCGCATTGACGACGAGCGCGCTGCCTACACCGAATTCACCCTCACCGGTCCCGAGGGACGATCACTGACCACCCGGGTACGGATGATCGGCTGGCACATGGCGGCCGACGCAGCTCTCGCCATCGTGATGCTGGTTGAGGCAGGCTTCGAGCTCGAGGCGATCGGCCATGCGCTCGACGACGATGGTGGAATCGTGGCCTACCTTCCCGGGCGCACCGAACGCGTCTCTGGTGATCACGGGCCATCCGTCTACGTCGACTTCGGGCATAGTCCGGACGCCTTCCTTAACACCCTCGCTGCCGTGCGCAAGTTCACCCCGGGCCGCACCATCATGCTCTTTGGTGCCGACGGCGACAGGGACGCCTCGAAGCGACTCGAGATGGGACGAATCGCCGCCGACGGTTCGGACATCCTTGTGATTACCGATCACCACCCTCGTTTCGAGAATGCCGCGTCCATCCGCAAGGTCCTGTTGGATGGTGCCGCCCTCGCCGAACATCAGCCGCAGCAGATTCTCGAGGTGAGCCCGCCAGAGGCAGCCATCCGAGCAGCGATCGCCTTAGCAACCGAGGGCGACTCGATCCTCTGGGCGGGTCCCGGACATCAGGATTACCGTGACATCGAGGGCGTACGTACACCGTATTCCGCCCGCGACGAGGCACGTGCGGCGCTCCGAGAAGCGGGCTGGGCGTGATTCGGCTCACCGTGTCCGACATTGCCCAGATTGTCGGTGGGCGACAGGTCGCGGGCGATGGGGATTCCGAAGTCGATGGACCGGTCCATACCGACTCCCGGCTCGTGGTGCCTGGATCGATCTTCTTCGCCCTGCCGGGCGAGGTCACCGACGGTGCGTTATTCGCGGCGCACGCGGTGGCCGCCGGCGCTGCGCTGGTCGTTGCCGAGCGCGAACTCGACCTCCCCGCGCCGGTTCTGGTGGTGTCGGATGGTGTCGCGGCCCTCGGAGCTTTGGCGACCGAGGTCGTCGCACGGGTGCACGCGGCGGGCTCCCTCTCGGTAGTCGCAATTACCGGTTCGAACGGAAAAACAACGACCAAGAACCTGCTGCGGGCGATCCTCAGCGCGCAGGCGCCAACTGTGGCGCCCCAGGGCTCGTTTAACAACCACGTAGGAGCTCCAATCTCGATGCTCGGCATTGATCTTGACACCAGGTACCTGGTCGTCGAGATGGGTGCAAGTGGTGCCGGCGAGATCGCGCGACTGGTCACCATGGCAAAACCAGACATCGGCGTCGTGCTGAAGGTCGGTCTCGCGCACGTCGGCGAGTTTGGCGGTATTGACGCCGTCCAGCGCGCTAAGAGCGAGATGGTCACCGATCTGCGCCCTGGAGCGGTCGCCGTGTTGAACGCTGATGACGACCGAGTTGTCGCGATGGCAGGTCTGACCTCGGCCACGGTTCGCTGGTTCGGACTGTCCGCGTCCGCCGACGTGCGGGCGGACGATATCGAGGCGACCTCGACGGGAACGAGCTTTACGCTCGTGGTGGGGCACACGCGGATGCCCGTGCGGCTGCGTATTCTCGGGGAGCACCACGTGCTCAACGCACTCGCCGCGCTCTCCGTGGCTCGCGAACTTGGGCTCGATCTGGCGGCGGCAATCCGGGAATTGGAGGCCGTGGTCCGCGCCGAGCGCTGGCGGATGGAGCTACTTCTGCCGCCCTCGGGGGCGATCATCATCAATGACGCCTACAACGCGAGTCCGGATTCGATGGCAGCTGCGCTCAAGACGCTCGCTCAGGTGCGCAGCGGTGGCGATCGCACGATAGCGGTGCTGGGCGAGATGGCCGAGCTTGGGGAGTATTCCGACGAGGAACACGATCGCATCGGACGGCTCGTTGTTCGACTGAACATCCGCAAACTGATTGTCGTAGGCCACGCGGCTCGCCATATCCACAACGCCGCAGGCCTCGAAGGTTCGTGGGACGGAGAGTCCGTTTTCGTCGAGACGCCCGATGAGGCATACGATTTGCTCCGTGAAGACTTGGGCACCGGGGACATCGTGCTCGTGAAATCGTCAAAATCGGCGAACCTCCGTTTCCTCGGCGACCGGCTTGGTGGGGTTACGCAGGGTGGGTCTACTACGTGATCGGCCTTCTCGTTGGAGCTGGCTTCTCGCTCGCATTCACCCTCTTCCTCACGCCCGTATTCATCCGGATAGCCAGACGTTTGAACTGGGGACAGTTCATCCGCGATGACGGTCCACAGAGCCACCATGCCAAGCGCGGCACACCAACCATGGGCGGAATCGTCTTCATCGTTGGCGCCGGCATGGGATACCTCTTCGGGCATCTCGTGGAGCATCGAATTCCCGCTATCGCGGGTTTGATGATCTTTTTTCTCATGGTGGGCATGGGGATTGTCGGATTCATCGACGACTTCCTGAAGACGCGTCGTCAGCGCAGCCTTGGACTCGGAGGCTGGGCGAAGATCGCGGGTCAAGTAATTGTTGCCTCGATCTTCGCGGTTGTCGCCCTCAATTTCGCGGATGCCAATGGCCTGACACCCGCCGGATTTGCCGCGACGGGGAACAAGGCGGCCGAGGTCTTTATCTCGGGTGTGCGCGACATCCACTGGCTCAATTTCATGACCTTCGGAATCGTCATCGGTGGCATTCTGTTCGCGCTCTGGTCGACCGTCATGATCGTGAGCGCTTCGAACGGTGTGAACGTTGCCGACGGCCTGGACGGGCTCGCGACAGGGGCGTCAATCTTTGCTTTCGCCGCTTACATTTTCATTGGGTTCTGGGAGTCGAACCAGTCCTGTTTCAATAACGCGCGGCTCCTCGACCCCAATGCGGCGCCGTTCTGCTATCCGGTGCGCGATCCGCTCGACATTGCGGTGGCCGCCGCGTGCATCACCGGCGCACTGATCGGCTTTTTGTGGTGGAACACCTCGCCTGCCCAGCTCTTCATGGGCGACACGGGATCGCTGGCGCTCGGTGGGGCACTCGCCGGGTTTGCGATCCTGAGCCGCACCGAACTGCTGCTTACCCTCATCGGCGGGCTGTTCCTGATCGTCACGGGTTCGGTAATTGTGCAGCGCGCGTACTTCAAGCTCACCCACGGCAAGCGCATCTTCCTGATGAGTCCAATCCAGCACCATTTCGAACTCAAAGGATGGGCCGAGGTCACTGTGGTAGTGCGGTTCTGGCTAATCTCGGCGATGTTTGTAGCGCTCGGGGTTGGCCTGTTCTACCTCGAGTGGATTACGCGCGCAGCGTGAACGACACTGCCGCACGCGTTTCGGGGTTGACCAGTTGGAACTCCGACTGGAGCGGGTTGCGCGTCGCCGTGCTCGGCCTCGGCATCACCGGTTTCTCAGTGGCCGATACCCTCGTGGAACTGGGGGCTGTGGTCTTTGTGCTTGCCACGACGGCGCGAGATGAACAGAAGCAGCTTCTCGAGGTTATTGGTGGCCGATACCTGGAACGGGATCTAGGCAGCGTTCCAGACGAGCTTGTCGATTTCGATCCTGAGCTGATAGTGGTTTCGCCGGGATTTCACCCCGATTCGCCGATCCTGGTCTGGGCCGCACACCGAGCGCTACCGATCTGGGGCGACATCGAACTTGCGTGGCGGGTGCGAGACAAGGTGCTGCCGACAGCCGAGTGGATCCTTGTCACCGGCACCAACGGTAAGACGACGACAACACAGCTTGCGACCCACATGCTCGAGGCGAGCGGTCGCCGGGTCGCCGCTGTGGGAAACATCGGGATCCCAGTGCTCGACGCAGTGCGCTACCCCGCCGGTTTCGACGTTCTCGTGGTCGAGCTCTCGAGCTACCAGTTGCACTGGCTGGGTCAGACTCCGGAGGGAACGCTGTCGCCCTGGGCCAGCGTGTGCCTGAATCTCGCGGACGATCATCTCGACTGGCACGGATCGTTTGCTGCCTATCGAGCGGCCAAGGCCAAGGTCTATACGAACACGCGTGTCGCCGCAATCTACAACCGCGCTGACGAGGCGACTCGTCAGATGGTGGAAGACGCCGATGTCATCGAGGGCGCGCGCGCGATCGGGTTTGGCCTTGACGCTCCGGGTCCGAGCGACTTTGGCGTGGTCGACGGCATCCTCTGTGATCGAGCGTTCCTCGATGAGCGAGCTTCTACCGCTCTGGAGCTGACCACGCACGCCGAGCTCGATGCAGTGGGTCTCGGTGCGCCGCACAGCGTGTCCAACGTGCTCGCGGCGGCGGCGCTGGTTCGTTCTGTTGGAGTGGACCCGGCGGTCGTGCGCCAGGCGCTCCGCGAATTTCGTCTTGATTCGCACCGTACCGAGGTCATTGCCGAGAGAGGTGGAGTTCTCTGGATCGACGACTCGAAGGCGACCAATCCGCACGCCGCGGCCGCCGCGCTACGGGCGCATCCCGCCGTCGTCTGGATAGTGGGCGGCTTACTCAAGGGGGTCGATATCGACGACCTGGTGCGACGCCACGCCGAGCGGCTTTCCGCAGTTGTCGTCATCGGCGTGGATCGAACGGCATTGCTCTCTGCATTCCAGCGACACGCCCC